>NZ_JASJVI010000126.1:0-7727 GCF_035019865.1 Cryobacterium sp. 10I5 | reverse complement strand
ACGGCACCCTGCTCTCGGCCCAGCCCATTCCCGTCGTCGGCGCGGGCGGTGAGGGCGGGGTCGTCGGCGAGGACGGTGCCGGTGCCGACGAGGATCGCGTCGGAGCCCGCCCGGCGGCGGTGCACGTCGAGTCGGGCATCGATGCCGGTGATCCAGCGGCTCGAGCCGTCTGCCGCCGCGGCGCGGCCGTCGAGGCTCGAGGCCCACTTGAGGGTGACGAAGGGACGGCCGAGGCGCGCGGCGACGAGCCAGTCGGCGAGGAACGCTTCGGCCTCGACGGCGAGCACCCCGCCGACGACCTCGACGCCGGCGGCGCGCAGGCGCTCGGCGCCGCCGGACGACGCGTGGCCCGGATCGGACACGGCGTAGACGACCCGGTTCACGCCCGCCTCGATGAGGGCGACGGAGCAGGGACCGGTGCGCCCGGTGTGGTTGCAGGGTTCGAGGGTGACGATCGCTGTCGCACCTCGGGCGGCGCCGGCCGGAAGGTGTGCGAGGGCGTCGACTTCGGCGTGCGCGGTTCCGGCGCCCCGGTGCCAGCCTTCGGCCAGGACGGTGCCGTCCGCATCGACGATGAGGCAGCCGACGCGCGGGTTCGGGCCGGTGGCCGGGCCGTTGGCGGCGAGGGAGAGGGCGCGCCGCATGAGGTGCTCACGCTCGGTGTCCTGGATCATTCCCGCCTCATCCGTTTCTGCAACGAACTCCGGGGGCGGATTGTGGATACGCGTACGCCACAAACCTTCGGCGGGCCCCGAAGGTCCAACCGAATCGTGCGCCTCTCATCCGGACTTTAACCGTCGGTGCTGGAATTTCACCAGCTCAACCGTTTCGCCCGGGGGCGGAACGGGTCGCGGACTTTCACCGCCGGTTCGGACTTACACCGACCCCGGAGCACGTTTCTTGCTTCTAGTTATAGCCCAACGCCCCCGCTCCCGGATAATTCCCGCCCGGCCCTGTGCAGGATTTGGACGTTTTCTTACGTGCCGTGGCCTGCCTGCAGCGTCCCTGAAGCCTGCCCGCAGCTTCACCCGAACCTTCCGTGGCTAACTCAGGAAAACCGTTGCGGAACCGTGTCACCGCCCCGGACCAGTGCAGCCCCGTTTCCGCATGGGCGTGTTTTTCCTGAGTTAGCCACGGTCGGCCGGGCAAAGGCAGACGAACCGTGCGCACCGGCCCTGAAGTTATCCCCAGATCTCGTCCGCGCCACTCGCAGCGCACGTGGCGCGATCACACTTTCCGCATGACGTGGGCCGAGTATTTCCAAGAAAGCAACGTTCAGATCGCCGAGACGGCCGCCCTCCTCGCCGCGGGTGCGACGTGGCGCTCTCTCCAGGCGGCCGTCGACAACGGGTTCCTCATCCGAGCGCGGCGCGGGCACTACGCGCTCCCGGAGACGGACGTGCACCTGCTCGAGGCGGTGCGTCTGGGCGGGCGCCTCGCGTGTGTCTCCGCTGCGGCACACGCGGGCGTCTTCGCTCTCGACGATTCCTTCGCGCACATCCACGTGCACCCGACGGGCTCCAGGCTGCGAGCACCGCACAACCGGTTCGAGCTCCTCACCGATCGGAACCGGGACGGCGTTGAACTTCACTGGGGGCGGCTGCTCGATTCCGAGGCCGGGACCGAGTACCGGGTGGGTCTGGCGGATGCACTCGTTCAGGTCTTTCGCTGCCAGGAGCCGAAATTCGCCATGGCCGCCCTGGACAGTGCCCTGCACCAGCGCCTGATCGGCGACGAGGATGTCGCGACCATCTTCGCGGCCCTGCCTGCCCGGTTCGGGGCCCTGCGCCCGTTCGTCGATGCCCGGAGCGACTCGGGCCAGGAGACCGTGCTGCGCTACATCGTGAGGGAGGCAGGCTACGCGTTCGAATCCCAGGTGTCCATCGTCGGCGTCGGCCGCGTGGACATGGTCGTGGAAGGCTGCCTGGTCGTCGAGGCGGACAGCAGGAAATTCCACGACGGCTGGTCCGCGCACGTGCGCCATCGAACCCGGGATTGTGACCTCGCCGCCCTCGGATACATGACGTACCGGGCCCTCTATCGGGACATTATTCACAATCCGGCGCGCGTTGTTTCCGCGATCGCCGGTCTCCTGGCCGCCAACCGCCACTATCGCACCGTCATCGCCTGACGCTGGTTCCCGCCGCAGTCGGTCCGTCGGCATCGGATGCGTGCAGCGGCGGGTGACCGGACGCCAGGGTATCCCGGCCGAGAAGGATGACCCGGGTGCGGGTGCGGGTGCGGGTGCGGTGGCGGAGGGCGGTGGGTTCCTACCCGACGAGGGCGCGGGCGGTGCCCTCGTCGATGAACAGGTCGGTGATGAGGCCGGCGGCAAGTGCGCCGCGGAGGCTGTCCACCTTGGAGGAGCCGGCAACGACGCAGATGCGCCGCGGGGTGCGGCGCAGCACCGACAGTCCCGGTCCGGTCCCGCGATCATTGAGCGGAATGCCGTCGGTCGAGCCGTCCGCGCGGTAGAAGACGGTCGCAACGTCGCCGACGACCCCGGCGTCGCTGAGCGCCGTGAACTCGTCGTCGTCGAGGTAGCCGCCGACATACACGTGGCTCGGGACCATGGAGAAGGGCGAGCCCACGCTGAAGAGGGCGACGTCCATGTTGCCCTGCATCTCCAGCAGCCGGCGCAGGCCGCGCTCCCGCCAGTAGGCCGTGCGGGTGGCGGGGTCGTCGAAGAAGGTGGGAACCGGGAACTGCTCCAGCCTGGCGTCGAACGCGTTGCTGAATCGCCGCAGGATCTCGTTCGCGTAGTCGAGTCCCGTGCTCCGGGTGTTTCCGGCGCCGTTCAACTGCACGATCTGGGCGTTGTGCGTGCGTTTGGGGGTCAGGTGGCGGCTGACGGCATTCATCGTGGAACCCCAGGCGATGCCCATGATCATGTTGGAGTCGAAGAATTCGCCGAGAATCCGTGCAACGGACAGGGCCACGCGCTCCAGCCTGTCGACGTCGCTGGCATGGTCAGGCACCGGGAGAACGTGCGCGGTGACCTGGAACCGCTCCAGAATCAGCTTCTCCACCCGGCTCGGAGCGTCGAGCGGCGACCTGATCTGGATGTCGACCAGTCCGCTGGCCCTGGCCTGGCTGAGCAGGCGGGATACCGACGAACGCGAGGTGTGCAGCTCCTGCGCGATGGCCTCCATGGTGAGGTCCTGCACGTAGTACAGCTGCGCCGCGGTGAGGGCGTCCGAGGTGCGGTCGGACAGGGGCAGATCATTCGGGTGGGGCATGCTGACTCCTTGCACATATGTTCACAGCTATTGACCGTTTGTGTAGAACTTAGCAGGGTAGAAGAAATCACCCACCCCGCATAGTTTCCCAGCCGCAAAGAAGTGAGCGAATCAGTGCCGTCAACTCCCGATCAGTCCTCGTCCTCCCGTCCGCTGTCCAGCGGAGCCGCCGCCCAGGCCGCCCTGCAGGAACTCCCTCGGGCCCAGGTGCTCATCATCGGAGCCGGAATCAACGGCATCGCGACCTTCCGTGACCTGGCGATGCAGGGCGTCGACGTCGCAATCGTCGACAAGGGCGACTATGTCTCCGGCGCCTCGTCGGCCTCCTCCCACATGATCCACGGCGGTGTGCGCTACCTCGAGAACGGGGAATTCCGCCTGGTGAAGGAGTCGGTCGAGGAGCGCAACAGCCTGCTGAAGATCGCCCCGCATTACGTCAAGCCTCTCAAGACGACCATTCCGATCTACTCCACCTTCTCCGGGGTGATGTCCGCGCCGATGCGCTTCCTCACCCACCGCCAGGGTGCGGCCCAGGAACGTGGTGCCCTGCTGATCAAGATCGGCATGATGCTCTACGACTCCTTCTCACGCGACGGCGGCACGGTGCCCCGGCACGAGTTCCTCGGCAGGAAGGCGTCGCTCAGACTGCTGCCGCGCCTCAACCCGGGCCTCAAATACACGGCCACCTACTACGACGCCTCGATGCACGACCCCGAGCGTCTCGCCCTCGACGTGCTCGCCGATGGCCTGGCCGCCGGTGCGCACGCACGCAGCGCCAACTACATCGAGGCCATCGGCATGGATGCCGCGGGCGTGCGCCTCCGGAACACGGTCACCGGCGCCGAATTCAGCTTTGCGGCGGACGTCGTCGTCAACACCTCGGGACCATGGACCGACCTCACGAACACGGCCCTCGGCCAGGCCAGCACCTACATGGGCGGCACCAAGGGGTCGCACGTCGTGCTCGACAACCCCGAGTTGCTCGCCGCAACGGGCGGCCGCGAGATCTTCTTCGAGCACAAGGACGGCCGCATCGTGCTGATCTACCCGCTCGCGGGCCGGGTGCTCGTCGGCACCACCGACCTCGAACACGACATGACCCAGCCCGCGCGCTGCACCGAGGCCGAGGTCGACTACTTCTTCGATCTCGTCAAGCACGTTTTCCCGGATGTGGCCGTCGACCGTTCCCAGATCGTCTTCCGGTTCGCCGGGGTACGCCCGCTGCCCCGGCACGACGACGAGGCGCCGGGGTTCGTCTCCCGCGACTACCGCATCGAGTCCCGTCCGCTCGGCGCCCGGCCGGGCACCCTGCTCAGCCTGGTCGGCGGCAAGTGGACCACGTTCCGCGCCCTTGCCGAGCACCTGAGCGGCAACATCCTGACCCTGCTCGGTCTGCCGCGCACGGTCTCGACGGTCGGCCTCGCCATCGGCGGCGGTCGCAACTTCCCGTCGACGGATGCCGCCCACCGGGTCTGGATCGCCGCGAACGGCGACGAGGTCGGTGCGCCGCGGGCCGAGCAACTCCTGACCCGCTATGGCACCCGGGCCAGTGAGGTCATCGACTTCCTCACCGCCGAATCGGACGCCGCGCTCAAGCATCACCCCGATTACTCCCGCCGGGAGATCGAGTTCCTCGCGGCCACGGAATCTGTGGTGCACCTGACCGACCTGGTCCTCCGGCGCACGAGCATGGCCTTCCGCGGCGAGCTCAGCCTGACGCTGCTCGAAGAACTCGCCGGCGTCCTCGCGCCCGTGCTCGGCTGGGATTCCGCCCTCCGCGCCCTCGAGGTCGAGCGCACCGTCGGCCTGCTGCGCGACCTGCACGGCGTGGACCTCGCAAGCGTCGACGCGGCATCCGCTTCACGCGCGTAGGCGACGATCTGCACAAACGTGCAGGTTTGAATGCACCATTGGCCGCGCTGAGCCGATAGGTTTCTCGAGATTCGTTTTGCGGTCACAACCGGCCCAAAAACTGTCTCATCTCCAGCGTCAACAACTCGGCTTCACTGAACAAGGGTGTCAATGTGGACAATCTCGGTATCGTTTTCCTCTCGGAGCTGGTGGGCACGGCCCTGCTCGTCCTCCTCGGCTGCGGCGTGGTCGCGAACGTGGCCCTCGCCAAGAACAAGGGGTTCGGCGGCGGCTTCCTGATGGTGACGATCGGGTGGGGCCTCGCGGTCTTCTCCGGCGTCATCGTTGCATACAACTCCGGTGCTCACCTCAACCCCGCCGTCACCCTCGGCCTGGTCGCATCGGGTGCGACGGAATTCGGCTCGGGCGTTCCGGTCAACGTCGTGTCGGTGCTCACCTACATCGGCGCGCAGCTCCTCGGCGCCATCATCGGGGCCGTGTTCTGCTGGCTCGCGTACAAGCAGCACTTCGACCAGGAACCGAACCCGGCCAACAAGCTCGGCGTCTTCTCGACCGGTCCGGCCATCCGCTCCTACGGCTGGAACCTTGTCACGGAGATCATCGGCACTTTCGTGCTGGTGTTCGTGATCATCGCCTTCGGCGGCGGTCGCCAGGGCGTCAACGGCGGACTGGCCGCGCTCGGCCCGCTTCCGGTGGCCCTGCTCGTGATCGTGATCGGCACTTCGCTCGGTGGGCCGACCGGGTACGCGATCAACCCGGCCCGTGACCTGGGGCCGCGCATCGCGCACTTCATCCTGCCGATCAAGGGCAAGGGTTCCTCGGACTGGTCGTACTCCTGGGTGCCGGTCGTCGGCCCCATCATCGGCGGCGTCCTGGCCGGCCTCGTTTCGACCGCGCTCCTGCCGATCCTGGCCTGACGCGGTATCCGCCAGGACACCGGCTTCGACCGGTTGTTCCCACGCAGCTCTCACCTCCCCCGCTTAACCTGACACACACGAATAACAAAGGAGTTATCAATGGCTGACTACGTCATCGCGATCGACCAGGGCACGACCAGTACCCGGGCGATCATCTTCGACAAGGCGGGGTCGATCGTCTCGACCGGCCAGCTCGAGCACGAACAGATCTTCCCCCGCGCGGGCTGGGTCGAGCACGACCCGATGGAGATCTGGAACAACACCCGTGAGGTCATCGGCCAGGCGCTGTCCAAGGCCGACATCACCCGGCACGACCTCGCTGCCGTCGGCATCACCAACCAGCGCGAGACCGCCGTGGTCTGGGACCGCACCACCGGGCTCCCCGTCTACAACGCGATCGTCTGGCAGGACACCCGTACCCAGCCCATCGTCGACCGCCTCGCTGCCGACGGCGGCGTCGAGCGCTTCAAGAAGCAGGTCGGACTGCCGCTCGCCACGTACTTCTCGGGCACGAAGATCGTCTGGATCCTCGAGAACGTCGAGGGCGCCAGAGCCAAGGCGGATGCCGGCGAGCTGATGTTCGGCACGACGGACTCCTGGGTGCTCTGGAACCTCACCGGCGGCCTCGAGGGCGGCGTGCACGCGACCGACGTCACCAACGCGAGCCGCACGATGTTCATGGACCTCGAGACCCTGCAGTGGGACGACGACATCCTCGCCGCGTTCGACGTGCCGCGGTCGATGCTCCCCGAAATCCGTTCCTCCTCCGAGGTCTACGGCATCGCGAGCGGCCACAGCCTGCTGCGAGAGACCCCGATCTCGGGCATCCTCGGCGACCAGCAGGCCGCGACGTTCGGTCAGGCCGCGTTCGACCAGGGTGAGGCGAAGAACACCTACGGCACCGGTAACTTCCTGATCTTCAACACCGGCACCGAGATCGTGCACTCAAAGAACGGGCTGC
Source organism: Cryobacterium sp. 10I5 (assembly GCF_035019865.1). Classification (NCBI taxonomy): domain Bacteria; kingdom Bacillati; phylum Actinomycetota; class Actinomycetes; order Micrococcales; family Microbacteriaceae; genus Cryobacterium; species Cryobacterium sp. 10I5. The sequence goes on along the minus strand of NZ_JASJVI010000126.1, from coordinate 738 downwards.
TCACGACCGTGGGCTACAAGCTCGGCGACGGCGAGACGCACTACGCGCTCGAGGGATCGATCGCCGTCACCGGAGCCCTCGTCCAGTGGCTGCGCGACAACCTCGGCATAGTCGGTTCGGCCTCCGAGATCGAGGCGCTCGCCCTGTCTGTGAAGGACAACGGCGGAGCCTACTTCGTGCCGGCGTTCTCCGGCCTGTTCGCGCCATACTGGCGTGCCGATGCCCGTGGTGCACTCGTTGGACTGACCCGGTTCGTGAACAAGGGCCACATCGCCCGGGCAGCACTCGAGGCGATCGCGTACCAGACCCGCGAGGTGCTCGACGCGGTCAACGCCGACTCCGGCGTCCCGCTCACCGAGCTGAAGGTCGACGGCGGCGCTTCGGCCAACGACCTGCTGATGCAGTTCCAGGCCGACATCCTCGGCGTATCCGTGGTTCGCCCGGTGGTTGCCGAGACAACCGCCCTGGGCGCCGCGTACGCGGCCGGCCTCGCGGTCGGCTTCTGGAACGACCTCGACGAACTCCGCGCCAACTGGCAGGAGGACGCACGCTGGGAGCCCCAGCTCGACGTCGCCGAGCGTGACCGTCTGCTCCGCAACTGGAAGAAGGCCGTCACCAAGTCGCTCGACTGGGTGGACGAGGACGTCCTCTAGCCCACCTCGCTAGAGCGATACCGGCAACTGTGGCCGATTCGGACAAGTGCGGCCCGCGGGCCGGCAACAGTTGTCCGAATCGGCC
>NZ_JASJVI010000125.1:0-7864 GCF_035019865.1 Cryobacterium sp. 10I5 | reverse complement strand
GGAAATCCTTCCCCGCCCTCTACGACACTATTCGGGACGATCCCGGTGCCTTACCCAAGGTTGACAGAGAGGGCCATGTCTCAGAGCCTTGTTTACGGGATGTCTCAGGACCCTGCTTACAACTCCGGTCGTTGTGAATCGCGGCAGCTGGGCGCTTTCGATAATGGGCAGTGCCCAGATCCCTTACTCCCTCCGTCCGCCGTGATTCATAACGGGTCAAGTCCAAATGTTTGGTGTACCGAGTTTTCCGCGTGATTCTTGGATTTCTAGGCGCTGAGGGCGCTGAGTTCGGTTGTTTGTTCCTCCTCCTCGGTCGGGATTGGGGTGAGGCGTGAGCGGCTGAGGACGTCGAGGCCGAGGTAGCGACGGCTTTCGATCCATTCGTCGTGTTGTTCGGCCAGGACCGCTCCGACGAGCCGGATCAGGGAGCCGCGGTCGGGGAAGATGCCCACGACGTCGGTGCGGCGGCGGATCTCACGGTTGAGGCGTTCCTGTGGGGTGTTGGACCAGAGCTGACGCCAGCTCTCCTTCGGAAGCCCGGTGAACGCGAGCACGTCGGCCCGGGCTGTCTCGAGGTGAGTGGCGACCGCGGGCAGCTTCTCTTCGAGGGCGTTCAGGACCCGGTCGAACTGGGCGTGCACGGCGTCCTTGTCGGGCTGGTCATAGACGCAAGTGGAGCAGAGTCTTCACCCACGGCCAGCTGGACTTCGGGGTCGCGGACATCAGATTCGCGGCGTAGTGGGTTCGACAGCGCTGCCAGGTCGCGCCAGTCAAGGCCGCCCCGATCGCTGCCACGAGGCCGGCGTGAGCGTCGCTGGTGACGAGTTTAACCCCGGTGAGGCCACGCGCGGTCAGGTCGCGGAATAAGCCGAGCCAGCTGCTACCCGGGGACGACACCACACTTGCCCGCGGCAGAGTCGTGTTGAGCCGACGGTAGAGGCTTACAACCCCGAGGTATTGATCCGGCTGGGCGACCTTTGCGTGGGTCGCCCAGCCACAGAAACTACGCGGGGTTCAGTTAGACGTTGTCGAGCGCGAGCCTTTGTCCTCCCGCGGCCACAGCGTGGGAGCGAACACGGGTTACCGCACTTTCCGGGTAACCGATAAAACGAGTTCTTCGGATGAGGCGCCAAGGGAGATCATTCGGTCACCCGATCCAATCACCCACTTCTGACCGATAGTGTCCCAGGCGGATACCTGCTGCCGGTCGACGTGGAGGGTTGCCGTCTTCGACTGACCGGTGGCCAGTTGGATGTGATCGAACTGCACCAGCTTCTGTGCGGACTGTTGGAACCCGCCAGTCACGATGCCATTGGCGTCATAAGTCGGCACGGCAAGATCTGGGGAAGATCCGATGTACACCTGAGGTGAGTCTGCTCCGTCCTTCTCGCCCGTGTTCTTGACGGTGAACGTGACGTCAAGCCCGCCGTCCTTCGCGTTCTTCACGCGAAGCCCGGAGTACCGAAACGTCGTGTAGGAGAGCCCGAAACCGAACGGGTAAAGCGGCTCATAACCATTGACGTTCGCCGTCGGGTCGGTGTACCAGCGGTAGCCCACATCGACTCCGTCTGTCCATTTGATTGACGGTCTGGTCTCCGTTGCGGTCTGCGTTCCGGTGGTGCGCTCGAGGTTGCTGGAAAAGGGCGTGGAGTCGTCGTTCTTGGGGAACGTCATCGGGAGTTTGCCCGATGGGTTCACCAGCCCGTAGAGCAGGTTGGATGTTGCCTCGCCGCCCCGTTCGCCCGGATACCACATCTCGAGGACAGCATCGACGTTGTTGACCCAGGGCATTGCCACGGCGGTTCCGGAGTTGAGGACGACAACGGCTTTGTGGCCGGCCGCATGGGCTGCGGCACTCACTGTGTTGATGAGGTCCACCTGCGTCTTGTTGAGGTTCCGAAGGGCGGCCGACGTAGACGAGTTCGGTCCGGCACCCTGAGTGATCCCCGGGGTGGAGTCATCGACGAAAATGACAGTTTCGTCGTTCGTCTTCGCCGCCGCGACTGCTTTGGCTGTGTTCTGTGCCAGGGGGGCCCAGGCGAAGCGGACCGTTGGTGCCGTGGCTGTTGTGAGAGTCGGTTTGTAGGTGAAACTGATCTTGTGCAGTCCGACCGATAGTTCCAGGCTCACGCCCAGGTTCTGCTTGCCGAGGTACTGGTTATTGGACGCACGCTCCCCGCCAGGGAATGCGTTCGGCAGGATGTTCCCTCCAGGGTTCACGATCGTCTGCGCAGCATCATCAACGCTGAGGCTGAGCGGCTCCGGCGGAGCGTTGCGGCTGGGCTCCTGCTGGATGCCGCCGTTGTACGCCGACTTGTTGCCCGTGTCAATCCCGTATGGCCGCTGGAGAAGCAGCCCGTAGGTGTCGGCTGTGGTGACGTTCAGGTAACCAGTCCAGGTGTACTGGCCGCCCTTGGCAAGGGTCGTCTGCTGGCCGTCAATGGTGCTATCAACGGTCGTGGAGCCATCGGCGCTCGCACGGGTGAGGCCGGGCAGGGCGTTCGCGTCCTTCGTCACTCTCAGGTTGGCGGTGGGGACGGTGTCCCCGATCCAGTCCACGCCCGGCGCGGAGGTGACGTTTGCCGAACCCACCTGCGCCGTGACGGCCTTGAACGGGGTGTATTGGACCTGGTCGCCAAAGCCGCGAGCTCGTTCGCCGCCAGGGCTTGCGGGTAGGAGCGTCGAGGTGGGCCCGACGACCGCGACGGTTTTGTTCGTCGACAGGGGAAGAGCATCCTTGTCATTCTTCAGGAGAACGCCGCTTTCCTCGGCCAGCGCCAGAGCGACATTATCGCCACTCTGCTTGTCAACGCTCGTGCCGTTGTAGGTCGATGTGACGTCGCCGTGCTGTGGTACCGCCGACTCGTGCGCAGTGGGAATCTTGCTGTTGTCAAGCAGGCCGAAGCGCTCGTACTCGTACAGCATGCGCGCGACCGCATTGGCCGTCGCAGCGGCATAAGGTGCACTAAACGATGATGACGTCAAGTCGATGAGTGGGACCAGCTTGGACGCCGAAAGGTTGCTGGAGGCGAACTCATTGTCCATCCCAGCTAGGACGTCCGACGTTGCCTTGCTAGCGGTGTAGTCGGACGTGATGAAACCCTTGAGTTGGAACTGATTCTTGACGATGTTGGTGAGGAGATTGGAGTTCGAGCAGGCGTACTGTGGCGCGCTTTGCTCGCCGACAATCTGGAAGATCGCGTAAGAGCACATCACCGAGCTGACGCCGCCCTGCTGGATTGCGGACTGCGCTGGTGCGAGGTAGATCTCGTGCGCCGCCTGCGATCCGATCAGCGACGGTGTGTCTCGATCTTGGCCGTTGTAGAACGACACGTGTTTGACCTGTGACATGAGACCGGTGCTCTGAATGCCGTTGATCTCAGCCGCGGAGAACTGGGAGGAGACGTACGCGTCTTCACCGTTCGTAGTCAAATTCCTGGACCAGGAAGGGTAGCGCGCCATATCGACCTGGGGACCGTAAACGAGATCTACGCCCAGAGCCCTCCCCTGTTTTCCGACTTCTTCACCGAGGACGTTGTACGCATTGCGGTCGAAGGAAGAGGCGAGTCCAAGTCGGGTGGGGAATGCTGTTCCGTCGGCGTATACGTTGATGCCCAAGGCGTCAGCATGCCGGATCGCGGGGACGCCAAGTCGGGGAACTCCGGCCAGGTAGCCTGCTTGGCCGTGGTTATCTGGATCGACGCCATGCTCGACTACGGCAACCTCTTCGCCCGGGGTCATCTGGGAAAGAAGATATGAGACAGTCTTCGTAAATGGGGCATCCGAGGCGGTGGCCGGTGAGACCCGGGGGGTGGTCGCCGGGGTTGGCTGCGCGGCGGCCGCCACAAGCGTCCCTGAGGCCATGCTCAACACCAGCGCAATGCCGACACCCCCTGCGCACATGGACAGCGCGGTCTTTGCGACCCTCCTGTCACGTCGCCCCTGATTGCTGATCTGATTCACGGTTGTCCTCTCTGACACCATTACAGGATTGATCCAGCTCTCCCGAGTCGTCTCCGACCCGGAAGCAAGCATCTTCGGCGTCTTTACTGCTGTGCGCAGAACAAGCACGGGTACCGAGGCTGGTGCAAGTGAACCGCGAATCTTCTCGTCAGTCAATGCCTAAAAGACTGCATTTCTGTCTTTTTTTTGGCCATTCATCGCAAGAAAGATTTTTTTGCACCATCACACTGCCTATGCTGGCAAGGTGACCGATGTACGAGCTGTCGCCCCGCGAGATAGGGCCCTTGAAGACCTGTACGACCGTATTCGGCTTGCCCCCGAGGGACTTTCTCGTTCAGAACTGGCCTCATCGACGTTGATGTCCCCAAGCGGTGTCACATTCCTGGTGCGTCGGCTTTTACGCGAAGGCCGTGTGGTGGAGGTCGACCCTCTCGCGAAGGGCAAGGGATCGGGGAGCGGTCGACCAGCTCTACGTCTGCTCCCGACTCCATTGTCGGGATGGGTAGCGGGTATCGATTTTGGCCACAAGCACATTTCCGTGGCACTGGCTGATGGATCTGGCGCGGAGATTGCGAGCGCGACGACGTTGCTGAACGTCGACTTGAACGCGCAGGAGGCAATGAATGCGGCCTGCGAGCTTCTCGACCGGTTATGTGAAAAATACGAAATCGGCGATCTTGTCACGATTGTTGCGGGTATCCCGGGCCCCGTGGACGCGCAACGCGGAGTGGTCCGATCGCCCACGATTTTGTCGGGCTGGGTCGGGCTTGATCCGGCTGCAGAGCTACAGCGGCGCTTGGGGCACAGCGTGCTGGTAGAAAATGATGCAGTCCTCGGCGCGATCGGAGAGCATCGGCGCGGTGTGGCATCCGGGCATGATGACGTTCTTTACGTGAAAATTTCCGACGGCATCGGAGCGGCACTCATTCTGGGAGGCCGAATCTACAAAGGCTCAGCAGGATTAGCTGGGGAAATAGGACATAATCGACTCGAAAACAACGCGGAGCTGTGTCGCTGCGGTAGCCGAGGGTGTCTTGAGGCAGTGGTTTCAGTCGACAGTGTCGTCGCGCAGCTAGCCCACAGCCATGAAGGCGTCACCATCGACCGAATCGACAGCCTCCCCTTCGCAGATGAAATCACGGACCGCATCTTCAGTGACGCCGGTCGCACCGTGGGTCAAGCCTTGTCCGCGCTGTGTAACCTGCTCAACCCCAGTCTCTTAGTGGTCGGCGGCACACTCGGAACGGCCAATCCTGCGCTTCTCACCGGCATCAGACTGGGTATCGATCAGTATGCGCAACCTGCAGCAGCTCAAGGAATGACCGTTGCAGCGGCAGAACACGGAAGCCGAGCCGAACTCGTTGGAGCGCTTTATCTCGCCGCCCGCGCAAATTTCTAACGACCGGAAGAGCTGACGCTGCACGTCGTGACCAACTGACTCGGACCGAAAGGCAGACGAACGTCGGCACGGACGATCGTCAAGAGCTCTCCCAGATCAGCCCGCTCGTCTGTCTCTGACGGGTAATCGAAAATCCCATGTAGGTCCGCGCACTTATGACGCTGGCCTCCATGATCATGGGCGCCCTCACTGGATTCTCTCGCACGGCCGCCTTGAGTGCCGAAGTCACCGTTAAGGATCACGAAGTACGTGATGCCGAACAAGGCCACCGACCATCCGATGTCGACTTCGATCGCGGTGACGAACTCGGTCGAAATTCGCAGGGCGCCCCGACCGCCCAAGCATTGCCGACAAGTGCGATGAGTACGGCGGCGATCACCGGGCCTGCGTGAGCGGAGATGCCGCTCCTCGCCGACAGTAACCCCTTTGCGCTCTGCCACTCGGCGACGGGAACAGCCTCCTGCACCAGTCCCGTGGATTCAGGCCGGAAGAAAGCACTCGCCGCACCGTTACCCGCCTACAGCAGGACCATCGCCCAAAGCGCCGAGGCATGCTGCGTCAGGATCAGCGCACGCACCCTGCCTGCGTACACAACTGCACCAAATCGCTGGTGGCCATGAGGCTCTTGCGCGGCAATCGGTCAGCCCAGGCACCGCCGAGCAGCACAAAAACGACCATCGGGACAGTCCGACCAGCGAGCACCAAGGTTACGTGCAGCTGAGTGCGCGAAACGGCAGGCCGACGTCGTCGCGCCGATCTGGTTCTCGTCGATCAGTTCCTGCCCGTGACGATGAGAGTGATGTGGGAAGATGGCACAAAAAAACGAAGCGGAGCAAATGTGAGCACTGGAATTGTGGTCATTGACATTCAGAACGACTACTTCCCCGGGGGTGCATATCCCCTCACCGGGAGTGAGTCTGCCGCGGTCATCGCCCGGGGCGTCCTCGACACGGCCCGTGCCACCGGCACCCCCATCATCCACTTCCAGCACCTCGCCACCGAACCGGATGCGACGTTCTTCATCCCCGGGACCGCGGGCGCCGAGATCTACCCGCTCGTAGCGCCGGTAGCGACCGAACGCCACTTGACCAAGGGTTCCCCGAACGCCTTCATCGGCACCGGACTCGAACAGCTACTCCGGGACGAGGACATCGAACACCTCGTCATCATGGGCATGATGAGCAGCATGTGCATCGACGCGACCACCAGAGCCGCGCTCGACCTCGGCCTCGTTGTTACGGTCGTGCACGACGCCTGCGCCGCACCCGACTTCGAGTTCGAAGGCACCGAGGTTCCCGGGGTATCCGTCCAGGCCGCCTTCATGGCCGCGCTCCGGGATGCGGGGGCCGAGGTGCTCGCCGCCGCCGACCTCCACCTCGCTCCGCTCTCGGCTCACTAGCGGCATCCTGCCCGGCCGGGTCGACAACGCGACACTACTCCGAGGCAAGCCCACCACATGCGAGGCACAACCAGCAGGCGGATCCTGCGAGCGTATGTCTTGAACAACCTGGGCTATCCGCCGTACCGAACGCCTCGCCGACATCGAAGCCGTCGCCACGGTCGCGTCCAAAGACGACCGTTACGACAACGCGATGGGCCAAGCCTTCACTCCCCTCTTCAAGGCCGAACTAATCCGCAACCGCGACCACCCTGGTGCGGCATCAACGACCTCGAGTTCGCCATTGCCGTCGCCGAGCGCAGCGACTGATTCAACCACCGGCGCCTCCACGGCAAGATCGGCATAATCCCCATATTGAATCCAAATGAGCTTCCCTTTTCTCCAATCCGCCAAACCCACCGCGCCAGAGGCGCACGAAGAGCCCCAACCCGTGACACCCCAAACCGTTGAACTGAACGGGGGCCGGCCGTCCACGAGGCCACTTCGACCCAAACCGAAGAACGACCTCCGGCATTGGAACCCTCGAGCTCTGGCCGTTGTAGACGGGCACCCGAATCGGCTGTCCAGAAAACGACCAGACGGGCGCACGGCGAGTTCAGGTGGTGAGAGCAACACCCTGAGTTCCGTGGGGTGTTGTCGATGGCTCGACCGTTGTCGCCTTTGAGCGTTCGTTTAACGTTTTGGGAGGGGGTGGACGCGGGGCTATCGGTCGCCGTCGCGGCGCAGGCTGCGGGAGTGTCGCGGCCTACTGGGTATCGGTGGTTAAGCGAGCATCAGAAGGTGCTGCCATCACCGGTTCAGGATTTCAGTGTTGCCCGTGTCGGGCTTTTATCGTTGCGAGAGCGAGAAGAGATCGGGTTCCAGCTCGCCCGGGGTCACGGGGTGCGCCGCATCGCAGCGGCACTGGGCCGGGCGCCGTCAACGATCAGCCGGGAAGTGACCAGAAACCAGGTCGCCGGCCGCTACGTGCCTTCGCTTGCGCAGGAGCAGACCTGGGCACGGGCTCGGCGGCCAAGAACCCGGAAGCTGGACGGGTTAGCGTTACGGAAACAAGTCGCCACGATGCTCACCGATCGGTTCAGCCCGGAACAGGTCGCGGGCCG
>NZ_JASJVI010000124.1:0-7867 GCF_035019865.1 Cryobacterium sp. 10I5 | reverse complement strand
CCGCGGCGAGGTTGAGGTCGTGCAGGGCGAGGACCGCGGTGAGGCCGAGGTCCCGCACCTGGGCGAGCAGACCGAGCTGCCCGCCGATGTCGAGGTGGTTGGTCGGCTCGTCGAGCAGGAGCAGGCTCGGCCGTTGAGCGAGCGCTCGGGCGATCTGCACCCGCTGCTGCTCGCCGCCGCTCAGCGTTCCCCAGCTTCGGTCGGCCAGCTCGGTGCCACCGACCTGGGCGAGCGATTCGGCGACGATCCGCTGGTCCCCGGCCCCGTCGAAGCCGCCGAAGATCCCGGTGCGGTACGGGATGCGACCGAGGAGGACGACCTCGCGCACGAGCAGGTCGATCGTGGGGCTCGCGTTCTGCTCGAGGAGGGCGATCCGACGGGCGGTTTCGCGTCGGCCGAGGGACGCCAGGGGTGCGTCGTCGAGGGTGATCCGTCCACTCGTCGGGGTGTGCAGGCCCGCGACAAGGCGCAGCAGCGTGGACTTTCCAGCGCCGTTCGGGCCGAGCAGTCCCGTCACCGAACCGGTCGGGATCACCGCGGAGACGTCGTCCAGGATCGTGCGCCCGCCGACTCGGAACGACACCCGCTCGATGACTACACCCATGACACGGACTTCCGGCTCTTGATCAGGGCGATGAACACCGGAACCCCGATCAGGGCGGTGATGATCCCCACCGGCAGTTCGCGCGGGTCGAAGACCGTGCGGGCGAGGGTGTCCGCGATCACGAGGAACACCGCGCCGGATACCGCGACGAGCGGCAGCAGTCGGCCGTGCCCCGGCCCGCTGAGCCCGCGTACGAGGTGCGGGAGGATCAGCCCGACGAACCCGATCGCACCGCTCACGGCGACCATGGCCCCGGTCAGCAGCGCCACCGTTCCGAGGAGCGCCCACCGGGTGCGGTTGACGTCGACTCCGAGCGAGGCCGCCGCGGTGTCGCCGAAGGCGAAGGCGTCCAGCCGGCTCGCGGCGAGCACGAGCCCGGTGCCGGCGAGGATGAGCGCGCCCCCGGCGATGAGGACCGTGCCCCAGGAACTACCGGCGAGGGAGCCGAGCAGCCAGTTCAGGATCTCGCGGTAGGAGTCGCCCTTGGCCGACCAGAAGATCACGAAGGAGGTGCCCGCGGCTCCCAACTGGGCGATCGCGAGGCCGGCGAGCACGGCCCGGCCGGGCGTGATCGTTCCGCCGACCCCGGCGATGGAGAGCGTCGCGACGAGAGCGGCGAGCGCGCCGGCGAAGGCGGCGAGCGGGAGCGCGACCCCGACGCCGAGGATCACGACGCAGACCGCGCCGAGCGAGGCCCCGGAGGACAGGCCGAGCAGGTAGGGGTCGGCGAGTGGGTTGCGGGTCACGCTCTGCATGACCGCGCCGCTCAGGGCGAGGCCCGCACCGACGAACGCCGCGGTCAGCACTCGCGGCAGCCGCAGCTGCCAGACGATCGCATCAGTGAGAACGGGCACCGTGCCCGTGTGCGGGAAGCCTAGGTGCGCCGCGAGGCTGCCGAAGACATCCGCGAGGTTCACCGGAGCGGGCCCGATCGTCACGGCGACCGCCGAAACGAGCACGAGAGCGGCCGAGGCGAGCGCGAGCCACAGCCCGAAGCGGCCGTTCCGGCGAGCGGATGCGGCCGGCCGGGTTCGTCCCGCCGCGGAGCCCGTGCCCGCAGTCACCGACTACTTGCTCAGCGAGTTGAGGTCGGCCAGCTGGTCGATCGTCGTTGCCGCGGCCTCGACGTTGCGGATGCCGGCCTCCGTCGAGGCGAACGGGAGGGTGATGTAGCGCTTGTTCTTCACCGCGGAGAGGTTCTTCGTTGCCGGATTCGCCTCGAGGGTCTTGATCTTGGACTCTGCCGTGTTCCAGGTCGCGTCGACGAGCACGATCACGCTCGGATCGGCCGCGACGACGGATTCCCAGCCGACGGAGGTCCAGGTGTCCTTCACGCTCGCGAACACGTTCGTGAGGCCGGCGGCATCCATGATCATCTGCGGCGCACCGATTCCGGCACCGACGTACGGGCTGTCGACGCCGCTCGAATACCAGAGCGCGGACGTCTTCGTGGTCGCGGGGGAGAGCGTGGTGAGCTCCTTGCGCTGGGTGGCGACGAGCCGTGCGGCAGCCTCGGGGGCTCCGAACACGGCGCCGGCCTCGGTGATCTCCCCGAAGACGGTGTCGAAGGTGAGCGGGTTGGGCTGGTCGGCCCCCTTGCAGGCGGACGGTGAGACGTAGCTGCCGATGCCGACGGCCGCGAGCGTGTCGCGGGTGCCGACGCCGTCGGCCGCGAAGTTGGACTCCCAGCCGCCGAAGACGAAGTCAGGGTTGAGGGCGAGCACTGCCTCCTGGCTGGGCAGGAAGTCGCTGACGACCTTGAGGTTGGTGCCGATGGAACTGAGCGCCTGCGGGAGCGGCCCGTCGAGGAAGGCCGTGCCGACGATGTGATCGCCGAGGCCGAGCGCGAGGAGGAGTTCCGTCGCCGAGGACTTGATCGACACGATCCGGCTCGGGGCCTTCGTGACCGTGACCTGCGTGCCGCAGTTGTCGATCGTGAGCGGGTATGCCGGCTTCGCTGTCGCGGTCGGGCTCGCCGTGACCGCATCCGGGGCCGGGCCCGCGGGAGTCAGGCTCGTGCTCGCGCAGCCGCCGAGCAGGACGGCGACCGCCGTGGCGACGGCGACGGCGCGCCAGGCGATCGAGGTGCGGGAGGCGAGGGGCGCTCGGGAATTCGGGAGACGAGTCATGGGTCCTTCGGTGGCCGGGCGGGGTTCTTCGAATCGTACCAGCGCCTGATAACGGTTTCGCCGATCGCTTGCCACGGGCGCAGTTGGGCGACAGGATGATCCACACGCACTCAGCACGCCCGGAAGTTTCAGCGGAAGTTTCAGGTATCTCGAAATACCGACTTGGTGGAGGCAGACATGTCCGACGGATCCAATACCCCGGCCAGCGCGAAGATCGGCACGGATGCGACCGGTCGCGGCGCGAACATCGTGCGGGCCGCGATCACCCAGGCCACCTGGACCGGCGACGAGGAGTCGATGATCGCCAAGCACGAGGGATTCGTCCGCTCCGCGGCGGCACAGGGCGCGCAGGTGATCTGCTTCCAGGAGCTCTTCCATGGCCCGTACTTCGGCATCGTCCAGGACCCCAAGTACTACGACTACGCGACCAGGGTGCCCGGGCCCCTCGTCGAACGGTTCCAGGCGCTCGCCGCGGAGCATCACATGGTGATCGTGCTTCCCGTCTACGAGGAGGAGCAGGCCGGGGTGCTCTACAACACCGCCGCCGTCATCGACGCCGACGGCAGCTACCTCGGCAAGTACCGCAAGCACCACCTCCCGCACCTGCCGCAGTTCTGGGAGAAGTTCTACTTCCGCCCCGGCAACCTCGACTACCCGGTCTTCGACACCGCGGTCGGCAAGATCGGGGTCTACATCTGCTACGACCGGCATTTCCCGGAGGGCTGGCGCATCCTCGGCCTGAACGGCGCCGAGATCGTGTTCAACCCCTCTGCCACCAAGCCGGGCCTGTCCAACCGGCTCTGGGAACTCGAACAACCGGCCGCCGCCGTCGCCAACCAGTATTTCATCGGCGCCAACAACCGGATCGGCACCGAGTCCGACGAGTTCGGCGACGAGGCCGTCACCTTCTACGGCAGCTCCTATTTCGTCGACCCGCGCGGCAACTACGTCGGCGCCATCGCCTCGACCGACACCGAGGAGATCGTGATCCGGGACCTCGACCTGGGCCTGATCCGGGAGACGCGCACCTCCTGGCAGTTCTACCGCGACCGCCGGCCGGACTCCTACGACCCGATCGTCCGCGCATGAGCACCCGCGCGGGCCGCACCCTGATCCGGGGCGGCACGGTGGTCAGCTCGACCGGCCGTTCAGAAGCGGATGTCCTCATCGACGGCGAGAAGATCGTCGCGATGCTCGCCCCCGGCACCGCCATTCTCGGGTTCGACGTCGCGGCATCCGCCGACCGGGTCATCGACGCGACCGGGAAGTACGTGATCCCCGGCGGCATCGACGCCCACACCCACATGGAGCTGCCGTTCGGCGGCACCGCGGCCTCGGACACGTTCGAGACCGGCACCCGCGCGGCCGCGTGGGGCGGCACGACGACGATCATCGACTTCGCGGTGCAGAGCTACGGCCAGCGGGTGTTCGACGGCCTGGCGACCTGGCACGACAAGGCGGCGGGCAACTGCGCCATCGACTACGGCTTCCACCAGATCATCGGCGACCTCAACGCCGACTCGCTGCAGGCGATGGACGGGCTGCTCGCCGAGGGGGTGTCGAGCTTCAAGCTCTTCATGGCCTACCCGGGAGTGTTCTACTCCGACGACGCGCAGATCCTCCGGGCGATGCAGAAGTCGGCGGAGACCGGGCTCATGACGATGATGCACGCCGAGAACGGGCCCGCGATCGACGTGCTCGTCGGGCAGCTCCTTGCCGAGGGCAAGACCGACCCCTACTACCACGGCATCGCGCGGGCCTGGCAGCTCGAGGAGGAGGCTACGCACCGGGCGATCATGCTCGCCGACCTGACCGGCGCGCCGCTCTACGTCGTGCACGTGAGTGCGAAACAGGCCGTCGCCCAGCTCGCCGCGGCCCGCTCCCGCGGGAAGAACGTCTTCGGGGAGACCTGCCCGCAGTACCTCTACCTCTCACTCGAGGAGAACCTCGGCGCCCCCGGCTTCGAGGGTGCGAAGTGGGTGTGCTCGACCCCGCTGCGCAGTCGCGCGGAGGGGCACCAGGAGGAACTCTGGCAGAGCCTGCGCACGAACGAACTGCAGCTCGTCTCGACCGACCACTGCCCGTTCTGCATGAAGGGCCAGAAAGACCTCGGCCTCGGCGACTTCTCGAAGATCCCGAACGGCATCGGCTCCGTCGAGCACCGCCTCGACCTGCTCTACCAGGGCGTCGTCGAGGGCCGAATCACCCTCGAACGCTGGGTCGAGCTCACCTCGACGACCCCGGCACGGATGTTCGGCCTCTACGGCACCAAGGGCGTGATCCAGCCGGGGGCGGATGCCGACGTGGTCGTCTACGACCCGGCCGGGCACACCTCGATCGGCGTGGGCAAGACCCACCACATGAACATGGACCACTCGGCCTGGGAAGGGTACGAGATCGACGGGCACGTCGACACCGTGCTCAGCCGGGGCAAGGTCATCGTCGACGGCAACAGCTACCTCGGGACGAAGGGCGACGGGCGGTACCTGCCGCGCGGCCTGAGCCAGTACCTGACCTAGGCGCGTCACCCCGGCATCCGCCGCCCACCCGCCCCACCACCGAGAGAGCGCAGGCACCCCATGGACTTCGGAGCAGTACTGCAGACCAACCCGCCCTCGGCCAGGGTCGTGCAGCTCGCGCAGCTCGCCGAGGCCTATGGGTTCAGCCATGTCTGGACCTTCGACTCGCACCTGCTCTGGCAGGAGCCGTACGTGATCCACAGCCGTATCCTCGCCGAGACCCGCAAGATCCTGGTCGGGCCGATGGTCACAAACCCGTCCACCCGGGACTGGACGGTGACGGCGTCGACCTTCGCGACCCTCAACGAGATGTACGGCAACCGCACCATCTGCGGCATCGGGCGCGGCGACTCCGCGGTGCGCGTCACGAACGGCGCCCCGGCCACCCTGAAGACGCTGCGGGAGGCGATCCACGTCATCCGTGAGCTCGGAAATTCGCGCGCGGTCGAGTACAACGGCGCCACGTTGCGGTTCCCGTGGAGCTTCGGCAGCTCCCTCGAGGTGTGGGTGGCCGCGTACGGGCCGCTCGCGCTCAAGCTCACCGGCGAGGTCGGCGACGGCTTCATCCTGCAGATGGCCGACCTCGACGTGGCCGAGTGGATGATCAGCACGGTGCGGAAGGCCGCGGCAGCGGCCGGCCGGGACCCGGCCGCCGTGAAATTCTGCCTCGCCGCCCCGATGTACATCGGCGAGGACTGGGAGCACATGCGCAACCAGTGCCGCTGGTTCGGCGGCATGGTCGGCAACCACGTCGCCGACATCGTCGCCAAGTACGGCGCCGACTCCGCGGTGCCGCGCGCCCTCACCGACTACATCGCCGGGCGCGAGGGCTACGACTACAACCAGCACGGCCGCGCGGGCAACACCCACGCCGACTTCGTGCCCGACGAGATCGTCGACCGGTTCTGCGTGCTCGGCACCAAGGCGGATCACATCAGGAAGCTCGAGGCGCTCCGCGAGCTCGGTGTCGACCAGTTCGCCGGGTACCTGCAGCACGACAACAAGGAAGAGACCCTGCGGGTGTACGGCGAGAGCGTCATCCCGGCGCTCCAGACTGCGGTCTCGGCGAAGTCGTGAGCATCCGGACCGATACCCCGTCGCCGGCACTTCGCCCGGCAGATCCAATCCGGTCGGTATGCCCGATCCGGCCGAAACACCAAGGAGAACCCCTGTGACCGACCAAAAGCCGACCGCCGACCTCGACGAACTCACCGTCGACCTCGACCTCGCCCACGTGTTCCACTCCTGGTCGGCCCAGGGCGGCGGGCGCACCCCGTTCGTCCTCGCCGGCGGGCTCGGAACCCGGGTCTGGGACCACTCCGGCACCACGTATCTCGACTTCTCGAGCCAGCTGGTCAACCTCAACATCGGCCACCAGCATCCGGCCGTCGTGCGCGCGATCGTCGAACAGGCCGGACTGCTCGCGACGGTCGCGCCCGCGACGGCCAACCTCACCCGCGGCCAGGCGGCGAGCCGCATCGTCGCCCGCGCCCCCGACGGCTTCCACAAGGTGTTCTTCACCAACGGCGGGGCGGATGCGAACGA
This sequence comes from Cryobacterium sp. 10I5, assembly GCF_035019865.1. Lineage (NCBI taxonomy): Bacteria > Bacillati > Actinomycetota > Actinomycetes > Micrococcales > Microbacteriaceae > Cryobacterium > Cryobacterium sp. 10I5. The sequence continues at coordinate 1,070 of NZ_JASJVI010000124.1, read as the reverse complement.
GAACGCGATCCGGCTGGCCCGGTTGCACACCGGTCGCGACAAGATCCTCTCGACCTACCGTTCGTACCACGGCAACACCGGCGCGGCGATCGTCGCGACGGGGGACTGGCGGCGGGTGCCGAACGAGTTCGCGCGCGGCCACGCTCACTTCTTCGGCCCGTACCTCTACCGCAGCGATTTCTGGGCGACGACCCCGGAGCAGGAGTGCGAACGCGCCCTGCGGCACCTCGAGCGTGTGATCGTGAGCGAGGGGCCGAGCGGGATCGCCGCCGTGCTGCTCGAGACGATCCCGGGCACTGCGGGCGTGCTGCTGCCGCCGCCCGGGTACCTGCCTGGAGTACGGGCGCTGTGCGACCGCTACGGCATCCTGCTCATCCTCGACGAGGTCATGGCGGGCTTCGGCCGCACCGGCAGCTGGCTCGCCCTCGACCTCTACGATGTGGTGCCCGACCTGATCACCTTCGCGAAGGGCGTCAACTCGGGCTACGTGCCCGCCGGCGGGGTGATCATCCCGGATTCGATCGCGAACGACTTCGACACGACCGTGTTCCCCGGCGGACTCACCTACAGCGGGCATCCGCTCGCCATGGCCGCGATCGTGGCGGCGCTCGACGCGATGGAGTCGGAGGGGATCGTCGACAACGCGGCCAGGATCGGGCGCGACGTGCTCGCGCCGGGGCTCGCCGAACTGGCGGAGCGGCACCCGATCATCGGGGAGGTGCGCGGCGTCGGCGTGTTCTGGGCGCTCGAACTCGTCGCGGACCGTGCGACCCGGGAACCCGTCGGCGCCGCGGTGATGGCGAAGATCAAGGCCGAGTTGCTCGCCCGCGGGCTGCTGCCCTTCATCGCCGAGAACCGCATCCACGTGGTGCCCCCCTGCGTCGTCACCGACGCCGAGGCAGCCGAAGCCCTCTCCATCTACGAAGAGGTCCTCTCCCTCCTCTAGCCCGGCACCTCCGCCGCCGCCCCGCCCCGCTTGCCCGCTTCCGCGCTTCCGCGCTTCCGCGCTTCCGCTCTTCTGCTCTTCCGCGAGAGTACGAAATGTGCCCCTAAACCACGCGAATACGGGC
>NZ_JASJVI010000123.1:0-7941 GCF_035019865.1 Cryobacterium sp. 10I5 | reverse complement strand
CCCGCCAGGTCCGCCGAGTCCCGCGAGCCGGAGCCGCCGGTCGAGCTCGAATCCGGACACCTGCATGGCGATCTTCGACTGGGCGTAGGCGACCCAGCCGCTGTACCCCGTCTCGAGCTGCAGGTTGTCCAGGCGCGAGGCGACGAGTCGCGTCGCGAGCGACCCGAGCGCGACGACCCGACTGCCGGGCGTGCGCAGCAGGGCCGGCAGCGTGAGAGCGGTGAGGTGAACGTGACCGAGGTAGTTGGTCTCGAGGACGATCTCGTTGCCGGCCGCGCTGAGCTCCCGCGTTTTCGGCGGGTGCACGATGCCGGCGTTGAGCACGAGCCCGTCGAGCCGGGGCAGGTCGAGCAGGAGTGCAGCTGCGGCGCGCACGCTGTCGGCGTCGGCGACGTCGAGGGTGATCGCCGAAACGGATGCCCCGGGCACCCGTCCGCGGATGGCCGCGAGCGCGGCATCCGCCTTCACCGGGTTGCGGCAGGCCAGCACGACGTGCGCGCCGGTCGCGGCGAGCTGTTCGCTCGTGAAGTAGCCGAGTCCGGCGTTGGCGCCGGTGACGACGAAGGTCTTGCCGGACTGGTCGGGGAGGTGGCGCGGGTCCCAGCTCACGACGCCGGGCCTGCGGGATCCGCAGTCGCAGGCGCCGGTGCACCGATCGCCGAATCGGGCATGACCCCGATCGCAGCGCCGGCTGCCTGCCCGTCTCCCACGCCGGGCTGGCCGCCGGCGATCGCCACGTGGTGGTGGATGACCTCGGCGACGATGAAGTTGAGGAACTTCTCGGCGAAGCCCGGGTCGAGCCTGGCCTCCTCGGCGAGCGCGCGCAGCCGCTGGATCTGCTGCAACTCCCGCGCGGGGTCTGCCGCGGGAAGACCGTGCCGGGCCTTGAGGCGTCCGACCTGCTGGGTGAACTTGAAGCGCTCAGCGAGCATGTGGATGAGGGCGGCATCGATGTTGTCGATGCTCTGGCGGATGCCGTTCAATTCGTCGATCGCATCCCGCCCCGCCTCGGCGGGCAATTCCTCGTGTTCGGCCATGACTGAACGATACCGTGCGAGCCCTTCCGCGAAAGCGGGTGAATCGTCGTTCTGGCTGTCGCAAACCGACGATTCACCCGCTTTCGCGGGCAGTGGCGACGCTCGGCAGGGGCCAGCGGATGCGCTTCTGCGCGAGCAGGATGCCGAGCAGCACGAGCAGCGCTCCGAGCGGTTCGTTCCAGGACAGCGTCTCACCCAGCAGCAGCACCCCGAGCACGACGCCGACGACGGGCGTCACGTAGGTGACCGTCGACGCGTTCGTGGGACCCCAGGCGCGGAGCACGTTGATGTTCCAGATGTAGGCGAGTCCGGTGCCGAGCGCACCGAGGGTGAGCAGGCTCAGGACGATCGCCGGGCTGAGCGACACCGGGTGCCAGGCCAGCACCGGGGTGAGCAGCAGCATGATCGCCCCGCCCAGGCCGATGTTGAGGAACGCGAAGGTCGCGCCCGCGATCGGGCGCCCGCTCAGGAACCGGCGGGTGTACCCGAACGTGAAGCCGTAACACACGGCGGCGCCGAGGCAGGCGAGCTGGCCCCACAGGTCGCCGGTGAGCGCCGCGTAGCGCCACGGCCCGATGATCACGAGCACGCCGGCGATGCCGACGACGACCCCGAGCACCTGCCCGCGGCCGAGCCGTTCGACGCGGAAGGCGAGGGTCGCCATCACGGCCGTCATGATCGGCGTCACGGCGTTGTAGATGCTCGCGAGGCTCGAGGACACGTACTGCTCCGCCCACGCGAAGAGGAGATGCGGCACGACGCATCCGCTCACCGCGATCACGAGGAAGTGCAGCCACACGACCGCTTCGCGCGGCAGCACGGGGCCGCCATTCACCCGGGGCCGGGTGATGAGCACGATCAGGCCGAGGGTGAGGCCGCCGAGCACGAGGCGCGACCAGGCGACCTGGCCGAAGCTCACTCCGACGAGGGCGACCTTCATGAACAGGAAGCTCGAGCCCCAGACGACGCCCATGCCGAGGAACTGCAGCGCAATGAGGGCGCGACGAGCCGGCTCGGCGGGAGCGGGTACTGCAGAAGTGGGGGCGTCGCGCGGGGCGGTGCTATCGGTCACCTGCCGACTGTAACGTGCGCGGCCACCGGCGTCGGCCCCCTCGCAGCGCAACGACCGGATCCCGCCGGTGAATGGCAGCATCCGCTCGTTGGAGGGCCCAAGGGGCGACGGCGTGAGACGACAAGAGCGGATGCGCAACGCGCATCCGCTCTCTTCGTTCAGACCCTGCGACCCGGGCGCCGGGCTAGTTGATCAGGTCGTGCCGGGAGACGATCGCCTCGCGGCCGGGGCCGACGCCGATCGCGGAGATGCGGGCGCCGCTCATCTTCTCGAGCGCGAGCACGTAGTCCTGGGCGTTCCGCGGCAGCTCCTCGAACGTGCGGGCGCCGGTGATGTCCTCGGTCCAGCCGGGGAAGTCCTCGAAGATCGGCTTCGCGTGGTGGAAGTCGGACTGGGAGACGGGCACCTCGTCGTGGCGCACGCCGTCGACGCTGTACGCGACGCAGACCGGGATCGAGGCGAGACCGGTGAGCACGTCGAGCTTGGTGAGCACGAAGTCGGTGACCCCGTTGATGCGTGCCGTGTAGCGGGCGACGGGCGCGTCGTACCAGCCGCAGCGGCGCGGGCGGCCGGTCGTGGTGCCGAACTCGAAGCCCTTGGCGCGCAGGAACTCGCCGGACTCGTCGAAGAGCTCGGTCGGGAACGGGCCGGCGCCGACGCGGGTCGTGTACGCCTTGACGACGGCGAGGACGCGGTCGATCCGGTTCGGGCCGATGCCGGATCCGGTCACGGCGCCGCCGGACGTCGCGTTCGAGGACGTGACGAACGGATACGTGCCGTGGTCGACATCCAGCATCGTGGCCTGACCGCCCTCGAAGAGAACGGTCTTGCCCGCGGTGAGCGCCTCGTGCAGGAGCAACGCGGTGTCTGCGACCATCGGGCGGAGGCGCTCGGCGTAGCTGAGCAGGTCGGTCACGATCTCGTCGACCGAAATGGCGCGACGGTTGTAGACCTTGACGAGCAGGTGGTTCTTCTGGGCGAGGGCGCCCTCGACCTTCTGGCGGAGGATGTTCTCGTCGAAGAGGTCCTGCACGCGGATGCCGACCCGGTTGATCTTGTCGGCATAGGTCGGGCCGATGCCGCGACCGGTCGTGCCGATCTGGCGCTTGCCGAGGAAACGCTCGGTGACCTTGTCGACCGTGCGGTGGTACTGGGTGATGATGTGCGCGTTGGCGCTCACCTTCAGGCGGGACACGTCGACGCCGCGGGAGATCAGCGCGTCGAGCTCCTCGAAGAGCACCTCGATGTCGACGACGACACCGTTGGCGATGATCGGCGTGACGCCGGGGGTCAGGATGCCCGACGGCAGCAGGTGCAGCGCGTACTTCTCGCCGTCGATCACCACGGTGTGCCCGGCGTTGTTGCCGCCGTTGAACTTGACGACGTAGTCGACGCGGCTGCCGAGGAGGTCGGTGGCCTTACCCTTGCCCTCGTCGCCCCACTGGGCTCCGACCAAAACGATCGCTGGCATTAGTTCTCTCCTCGGATGAAAAACGCCTCGGTGATCGGGGCAGGGTCATCGGCCCGGTAGCCGTCCGGCGTGATGGTTTCCTGGTTGATGCGCGCGATCGCGGTCGGATCGGCGTCATTCAGGAAGACGGTGAGGCGGTCGAACTCGTCCTGCTCGTCGATCTCGGCGGCGGAGCGGCGCAACGCGTACAGGGCGCGCAGCACCCCGCGGTTGGGCTCGTGGGTCCACGGGATCGGGCCGTGTCCGCGCCAGCCGGCCTTGCGCAGGGCGTCGAGGCCGCGGTGGTATCCGACGCGGGCGAAGGCATACGCCTCGATGGTGCGGCCTTCGAGGTGGGCGACATCCGCCAGCACCGCCCAGGCCAGGGAAGACGTCGGGTGCGCGGCGACGAGGGACGGCAACGCGTGGCTTTCGGTACTCCGGAGCGCCGCGATCACCTCCGGTTCCGCGGGAAGGAGGGTCTCGGGCTGGTCAATCAAGTTTTCGCCGGTCACACTCGATCCTAACGCGTCAGCGGATGCCGGGGGTCGGGTTCAGTCGGCCGGAGAACGTCGCGAGCACCGCGGCGACGACCTCGGGCTGGGGCCGGTCCGGCTCGAAGATGAGCCACTCGAGCCCCGCCATCAGGGTCGCGCCGAAGACGCTGCTCGCCATCAGGCCGGTCACGCCCGCCGCGCCCGCCTCGGTCGGCACGGCCTCCTCGATGGCGGCGGCGAATTCGGCGAGCGCCTGGTGCCGGAACGCGAACGAGGTCTCCTGCCAGGCGCGGTCGGTGCGGAAGATGTCGCCGGCCATCACCTTGGCGAGGGCCGTGTTCCCGGCGATCCGGCAGAGCAGCGTCGTGACGAGCGCCTCGATCGCGGCCCAGCCGTGCAGCCCGGTGCGTGCGGAGCGCAGCGCTTCGGTGAGGGCGGCCATGCCCTCGGAAAGGACGCCCTCGAAGATCTTGTCCTTGGACGCGAAGTTGTAATAGAGGCTGCCCTTGGCCACGCCGGCGCGCACGGCGACGTCGTCCATGGTCGTGCCCGAGATGCCGCGCTCGGCCGCGAGGGCGAGAGCGGCGTCGAAGATCAGGCGTTTCGTGCCGGTCACCTGCGCCATGCGTATTTCCCCGATCCACTCTTGCTTCTGTACTGACTAGTCAGTATATTGGAGATCAGCCCTCGACGCAATGAAGCACCCGGCCACAGAACGGCCGCCGGGAGCTCACTCACCACACATCGGCACAGCAAAACATCGGCATTCGAAGGCAGAGTCATGCGCGTCACCCTCTCCGCGGTCACCAAAGGCCCCAAAAGCTCCTCCCTCCCGAGCACGACGCTCGAGTACCAGAGCGACACCGTCACCCTGGCGCGCGCCGCAACCGAACGCCGCCCCACCGTCCTCGGCCTCATCGCGAGCGGTCGGATGCGCCCGGACTCCGGCCAGGTGCTCCTCGACGACACCGTCGACTATTCGTCCATGCGCCGCCGGATCGCCCTCATCGACGCGCCCGGCGTCTGCGAGCCCGCCGCGGACCTCCCCGTCTCCGAGGTCGTCTCCGAGGAGCTCATGTTCGCCGGCCGCCCGGCCCACAGAGGCGCCGTCAAGCGGATGCTGGCCTCCCTCGACCTCGGAGACGAGGGCCGCACGAGCATCGCCGACCTCGACCCGGATGCGCGCATCCGCCTGTTGACGGAGCTCGCGGTGCTGCGCGAAGGCGTCGAGGCTCTCGTGATCTGCTCCCCCGACCGGCACGGCGGCGACCCGTTGGGCTGGTGGCTGATCGCCAACGACCTCGCCGAGCGCGGTTACGCGGTGCTCGTCATCGCCGGGGATGCCTCGGCGCACGCCATCGCGGCGCTCGAACCCGAACTATTCGTCACAACGGCCGGGGATTCGGTCTCGATCGGAGCGGACACGCTGTGAAGGTTTTCCGCATGGTCAGGGCCGAACTCGACCGCCTGACCGCAACCGTGATGTCTCGGGTCGCCCTGTGCGCCCTGCTGCTCGTGCCCGTGCTCTACGGCGGCCTGTACCTGTGGGCCAACCAGGACCCGTACGCGGGCCTCGACCGGGTGCCCGTCGCGCTCGTCGTCGCGGACACCGGGACGGTCATCGACAACGTGAGCCACAACTACGGCGACGACATCGCCACCGAACTCTCCGACGCCGGCGCCTTCCAGTGGCACCGGGTCTCCGCGGCGACCGCGGAGGCCGGCGTCGCCGACGCGAGTTACGACTTCAGCGTGACCATCCCCGCCGACTTCTCCGAGGGCATCGCCTCCTCCGCGACCTCCGCGCCCCGGCGGTCCGTGATCACCCTCACCACGAACGACACCAACAGCTACCTCGCCTCGACGATCGGCAGCCAGGCCGCAACGAAGATCCGCGAGGCCATCGTCACCAAGGTCAACGAGGAAGCGGCCGACCGGCTCCTGATCGGGCTCTCCGACGTGCGCTCGAGCCTCGTCACCGCCGCAGACGGCGCCACCCAGCTGACGGATGGCGCCACGACGGCCACCGACGGAAGCGCGACCCTCGCAACCGGTGCCACCCAGCTCTCGAGCGGCGTCGGCGTCCTCGCCTCGGGCCTCGGCCAGCTCGCCACCGGAACGAGCGCCCTTGCGACCGGTGCGGGCACACTCGCGACCGGAACGAGCGCCCTAGCGACCGGGGCAGGCACCCTCGCCTCAGGCACGAGCCAGCTCTCGAGCGGGGCAACGAGCCTCGCCGCCGGGACTGCGACGCTCGCGACCGGCGCAGGCCAGGTGTCCGAGGGGGCGACGAAGGTCTCCGGCGGCGCTGCCGACCTCGCCGCCGGGACGAAGGACCTCGCGGACGGGACCGCTCAGGTTTCCGGCGGTGCTGCCAAGGTGGCCGACGGCGCGAAAGCCCTCGCCGATGGCGCGCCCGCCCTTGCGAAGGGGGCCGGCCTGACGAGCACCACCATCACCAGCACAGGGGCTGCGCTCACCGCAGCGCAGGCGACGATCTCGGACCAGTTGAAGACTGATGGCTTGACCCAGCCCCAGATCGACGCCGTGCTTACCACTCTTGTCCCGGTCACCAAGGGTCTCACCGGCAGCGGCCTGTACGCGACCGGTGTCGCCGCCGGCACCCAGGAAGCCGTCGACGGGAGTGCGCTGCTCAGCACGGGCGCGGCGCAGACCGCAACAGGCGCGAAGAAGGCCGCCGCGGGCGCCGTCACCGCACGGGACGGCGCGGCAAGCCTCGCCGCCGGAGCCGCGCAAACCGCGGCCGGCGCGAGCAGCGTCGCGACCGGCGCAACCGACGCAGCCGCCGGCGCGGCCAAACTCGCGTCCGGCGCGAGCGATGCCTCCACGGGCGCGTCGAAGCTCGCGACCGGTGCTGGTGACGCGGCATCCGGGGCGGCAACGCTCGCGACCGGGGCCGGCACGGTCAACGACGGTGCAGCATCCGCCGCCACCGGCGCCGGCACCGCCGCGACCGGCGCCGAGAGCCTCGCCACCGGCGCGACGAGCCTCAACAGCGGGCTCATCACCCTGCAGTCCGGTGCGGGCGTGCTCCGAGACGGCCTCGCGAACGGCGTGACGAGCATCCCGAATTCGGACGCGCAGACCCGCACCCTGCAGGGCTCGACGATCGCGGACCCGGTGTCGCTCACGACAGCCGCCGTCACCTCCGCCGGAACCTACGGTGCCGGCATGGCCCCGTTCTTCGCGAGCCTCGCAGGCTGGATCGGCATCTACGCGCTGTTCCTGATCGTGAAGCCGGTCTCCCGCCGGGCGATCACGGCGCTGCACTCCCCGCTCAAGATCACCCTCGCCGGCTGGCTCACCCCCGGACTGCTCGGGCTCGTGCAGATGGCGGCACTCTTCGGCATCCTCGCCGGGATCCTGCACTTCGAGGTGCACAACCCGGTCGGCACCTACGCGATGATGGGGCTCGCCGCCCTCGCGTTCGCGGCGATCATTCTGGCGCTCAACGTGTGGCTCGGCAGCGTCGGCCAGTTCATCGGCCTCGTGCTCATGGTGATCCAGCTCGTCACCGCCGGCGGCACCTTCCCGTGGCAGACCCTGCCGGCGCCGCTCGCGTGGCTGCACCACGTCGTTCCGATGAGTTACGCGGTCGACGGCATCCGCCAGCTGATGTACGGCGGCAACCCGGCCACGGCCTGGGCGGATGCCGGGGTGCTGCTCCTCTGGGTCGTCGGTGGCCTCGTGCTCGCCGCGATCGGCGTCACGCGGATGACGCACTTCCGCACCCTGCGCGACCTGCGCCCCAGCCTGATCGGCTGACCGCCGACCTGCTGGTCGCCGATCGGCGGCTGGCGGTCGGCGGCTGGCGGTCGGCTGGCGCCCGCGCCGGTTTGCGCGGGCCGCACCCGAAACGGCGGG
>NZ_JASJVI010000122.1:0-7961 GCF_035019865.1 Cryobacterium sp. 10I5 | reverse complement strand
ACGGTGATTCCGACAATTGCGGCCCAGACCGGCTCGGTTCCGAGGAGGAGGCTCACTCTCGAGGGCGAGGTGCGTCGCACGGCCCAGGTCTGGATCAGGAACGCGAAGACAGTGCACGCGACGACGAGGTAGAGGAACAGGACCGTACGTCCGGGGTCGAGACGGGCCAGGAAGTGCGGGATCGAGTCACCGTAGAACAGTGACACCGCCGAGAAGAGCAACGCGCAGGTCGACAGCTGCACCGTGGTGAGGTGGAGCGAATTCATCGGAGCGCTACCCGTGAGCTTGGACATCGACGTGACGTGGACGGCGCGGATGATGGCCGCGGCGAGCACGAGCAGGTCGCCGAGGTTTGGCGCCTGGAAGACGCCGCCACTGGCGAGCAGGGCGACGCCACCGATGGCAATGACCGCGGCCAGGAAGAACCTGCCGGGCAGCCGCCGACCGGATATCGCGGAATCGAGAATCGGGGTGAACACGATCGTCAGGCTGATGATGAGTCCGGCGTTCGTGGCCGAGGTGTGGGCGATCCCGAAGGTTTCGAAGGCGAACACGGCAGCCAGCAAGGTCCCGAGCAGCGTCCCGGATCTCAGCTCCGCTGCCGTGATCCGGTGCCGACGCACGGCAACGAGGGCCGCCATGATGGCCGCGGCGAGCAGCATCCGTGTTGCGAGCAGGGCGACGACGGATTGGGGCGTGACCAGTTCTTTGGCGACGAGGTAGGTCGACCCCCAGGCGGCGGCGACCAGGAGCAGGAGCAGGTCGACGCGGAATCGACTGAGGAGGGCGGGCATTCCTCCATCGTCCGGTCTGCCATCGCGTAATACAAGTGAGTGCTTTGGTGTCACATGCATTAGTTTCAACTTATGGAACTCGGTCAGCTTCGGGCGTTGAGAGAGCTGGGCGACCGCGGCAGCATCGCCGCCGTCGCAGCGGCGCTGCACGTCACGCCGTCGTCGGTATCGCAGCAGATCAGCGCCCTGCAGCGTCAGTCGCCCGCTCCTTTGACCTTCCGGGCTGGCCGACGGACGGCACTCACGGATGCCGGGCGCGCCCTCGCTCTCGCCGCGATCGACGTCGAAGTGGCACTCGAACGCGCCGCGCGGGCGGTGGCACGGTTCCAGGGCGATCACCGGGGCACCGTTTCCGTGACCGCCTTCCACAGTGTGGGCCTGGCCGTCTTCGGACCCTTGATCGCCGCCTGCGTCGCGCCTGACCTGCCCGGCGTTCGGCTGAGCGATTTTGATGTGGCTCAGGAGGACTTCCCCCTGCTCACCACCGATCATGATCTTGTGCTCGCCCATCGGCTGGTCGGCAGTCCCTCATGGCCGGAGTCGGTCCGGGTGGAACACCTCCTGTACGAGCCCCTGGACATCGCGGTTCGCCACGATCACCGCCTCGCGTCGAAAGCGGCGATCGAGCCGGCTGATCTTCAGGGCGAGGAGTGGGTGGCGGTGCACGATGGGTTCCCGCTCACGCAGGCTCTCGCCCTGATCGCAGGTATCGGAGGGAACGAGGCCCGAATCCTGCACCGGATCAACGAGTTCTCGGTAGCCGCGTCCGTCGTCGAAGCGAGCGGATGCGTCGCGCTGATGCCTCGGTACACGACCGACCTGCGCGACCATCCGGAGTTGGTCCTTCGTCCGCTGTCCTACCCCGGCCTCGGACGGCACATCGATTGCCTTGCCCGACCGGAAACCCTCGAGCGCACCAACGCGCAGGCGGTCCTGGCCCAGATCAAGGTGATAGCCGAGAGGCTCACGAGGTGAACTCCACCCGGGCCCTCGGACCAGTGAATCAGTAGCCGAGGGGCCTTCTCAGCCCCTGCGAATCAGATCGACGACACCCTGGGCGTTGTCGTCCGGCGACAGACCAATCTGAACCTGATCGCCCTCCATCGCTTGCATCACCACAACCGCGGCTTTCAGCTCTCCGCCGATCCGCATGACCAGGCGCGCGGTGCTTCCCGCCCCTACGGCTTTCTCGGTGAGCGCACGAAAGACCACGGACCCCTCTTCGCTGAACGTCACGTCAACCGCATTGCGCCCCTCCCCTTCGGCCACGACGGCATCCCCAACGCCTGCGCGTTCGAAGGCAGATGGGAGCACTACGTTCTCCCCATTGACCGCAACGCAGTGGAGATCTGAACTCGCGGCGCAGGTCTGCGAAACCGCCAACTCGATCGCTCCCCCCGCGACTGTCGGTGTAGCGACGATGCCGGGCGTGGACGAACAGGCGCTCAGCGCCAACACGGCAAGCACCAACGAAGCGAGCGCGAACGACGATCCACGATTCAATTTCTGCCTCCAACCAGCTAATGGTTGCCCCCCATAGACACCCTGCCTCCTCGAACCCTACCGAGGGCACCAAGCCGGGACAAGACCTCCCCACCGCATCCGTCGCCGAGAATCGCCGATGAGGCCGAGAATCGCCGGCGCAACGTGGTTACTCGGCGCTTACGGCGATTCTCGGCGCGAGTTAGACGTGACGCGGCCGTTCGGTAGCGGTCGGACCTCACCCTTAACATGAGACCTCCACTGAAAGCGTGATGATCATGGACGAGACAGAAGTTTTCGAGCGTGAACGTCCCCGTCTGTTGCGCATTGCCGGACGCATCCTGCGCGATGGCGCGGAGGCCGAGGACATCGTCCAGCAGGCCTGGCTGCGACTGCACGCCACAGAGGCCGCGATCGACAACCTGCCGGCCTGGCTGACCACGGTCACGACACGGCTGTGCCTGGACAGACTGCGCGCCGAGAAACCAATTCTCGTTGACGACCTTGAGGCCCCGTCGCGAACCGCCGATCCAGCGGATGAGCTCGCCCTCGCCGACACTGTCGGGATCGCCCTCCAGGTGGTGCTTGACCGCCTCACGCCTGCGGAGCGTGTCGCCTTCGTCCTTCACGACAGCTTCAGCATTGACTTTCCCACGATCGCCGCCATCCTCGGGAGCACTCCAGCCGCTGCACGCAAGCTCGCTTCGAGGGCGCGAAGCAAGATCCGCCCGCAGAGCCAGGGGCACGGCCGCGCCGACTGGAAAGTCGTGGACGCATTCCTCGCCGCCTCGCGGCAGGGCGATTTCGAGCAACTCGTGAAGCTGCTGGCACCGGACGTACTGGTCGTCGGCGACGACGCGGCCATAGCGGAGGGGACCCCGTCTCGGATCGAAGGGCGGACCGCGGTGGCGACGATGTTCAACGGCGCAGCCAAGGCCGCTCTCCCCGTATTCATCGACGGGCGCGCAGGGGCCGCATGGTTTCATCGCGGTGCCCCCCGTGTTGCGTTTGACTTCACGGTCCTCGACGGCGTCGTGTCTCGAATCGACTTCCGCGCCGATCCGGCGGTCCTGGAACACATCATCCGGCGTGAAGCGGGAGCGAGCCGAGCTTGACCTGCGACCGTCGACCACGTCAGCGGTCACACTTGGAGCCGATCGATCGTCATATAGGTAGCGGGCCTCAACCGGGGACCGCCTTGACAGTGAGGACCCGAACCGATGAAGACCATGACATGCCGCCAGCTGGGTGGACCGTGCGATCAACCGCTGGACGGCGAGACCGCCGATGACGTCATCAAGGCCCAGAACCGCCACCTCAAGGACGCGGTCAAGGCCGGAGACGCCACCCACGAGCAAGCCCACAACGAAATGAAAGCTCGTTGGAGGCACCCGAAGCAGTCGATGGATTGGTACACCTCAACGAAGAAGGAGTTTGCCGAAATCCCAGGCGTGTGACCGTCGGGTAGCGTTCGAACCTGACGTCAGAAGAGGTGCGACGGATTTCTGGAGTCTCGCCGCTCGGGTCAGAGCAGACCGGTCAGGGCGGCCCACTGCAGGAGGAGCACGGTCTTGCCGTCGACGATACGGCCGTCGGCGACCATGGCCAGGGCGTCACTGGAGGGGATCTCGAGGACTTCGATCTCCTCCCCTTCTTCGGGCAGGCCGCCCCCCGGTGACACCCGGTCGGACGGGCCGTAGGCGGCGACGTAGAAGTGCACGCGCTCGGTGACCGAACCCGGACTCATGTACAGGTCGAACACGTGCCGCAGCTCCCCGACCACCACACCGAGTTCCTCGCTCGCCTCCCTCCGGATCGCGACCTCGGGCGAGTCCTCGTCGAGCAGGCCGGCCGCGGTTTCGATGAGCATTCCGTCGGGGTGATCGTTGACGTACGCGGGGTACCGGAACTGGCGTGTCAGCAGGACGGTCTTGCGATCCGGGTCGTAGAGCAGGATCGTGGCGCCGTTGCCGCGGTCGTAGGTTTCGCACTGCTGGCTGGTTTGCTGCCCATTGCGTCCGCGGTACCGGAAGGTCGTGCGGCGCAGGACATGCCAGCCGTCGGAGGTCACCTCGACACGGTCGACGGTGACGTCAGGGTTCCCGTGCAGGTCGGCACCGACCCGATCCAGGCCGGTTCTGCCCCGACCGTCCGGGGCATCCTCGCCGGGCCGGCCGGGTATGGGAAGGGTCGGAAGAGGAGTCATGACTACCAACGTACGGTGCCGCGCGTCGGCGACACCATCGGGCAACTGCTGAAGTGCCCCTGCCGCTGACCCGGGATCTTCCCTAGGATCACTGCATGTCCCCACCGACGTCCCGCAAACCAGGCCTCGCGACCGCGGGAGGGCGGCACCATGCTCGATGAGGCCCGCTTCAACACCGTCGCCAATATGCGCGCGTCGGTGTTCTTCGACGGCCCGGACGTGCGCAGCCGCTACAGCCGCTTCTGGATGCTGCTCGTGCTGTCCGCGATCATCGCCTCGGCCGGAATCGTCGGCGACTCCACGGCGACCGTGATCGGTGCGATGATCGTCGCCCCGCTGATGACCCCGATCATGGGCACCATGCTCGCGACCGTGATCGGGGACCGGGCGAGCCTCATCCGCTCGCTGCTCCTGGTCGTCGCGGGCGCCGCAACTGCGGTCGCGGTCGGGTATGCCGTCGGCTTCCTCGTTGTCAATGACGTGCTCGCCGACACGAACGCGCAGGTGTCCGCCCGGGTGACCCCGGGCCTGATCGACCTGCTTGCGGCCCTCGGTACCGGCGTGGTCGGCTCCGTCGCGCTCGTGCGCAAGGACATCTCGGACACGCTGCCCGGCGTCGCGATCGCGATCTCGCTCGTGCCCCCGCTCGCCGTGGCCGGCCTCACCCTCGAATCCGGCTCGATCACCCAGTCGCTCGGCGCCCTGCTGCTCTTCGTCACCAACGTCGTCGCCATCATCGGCACGGGCGTCGTCGTGATGTCGGTCTACGGGGTCACCCGGCTCGCCCGCGAGCCCATGGCCGGCGAAGCGCAGCGGGGAATGGGCCGCACCATCGCCCTGCTCGCCGTCATGTTCCTCGTGATCGGCGTGCCGCTCGCCATTACCAGCATCGGCATCAGTGCGCGCGCCATTGTCGAGCAGGGTGTCCACCGGGTCGCGGAGACCTGGGCGCAGTCGGTCGGCTGGGAGGTCGACACGGTCAGCACGCGCGACTCCGAGGTCTACATCCGCCTCGAGGGCCCCCTCCCGGTGCCCGACACGACAACGCTCAAGGGGCTGCTGGATGCGGCGGGCGTGGACACGGGCAAGGTGACCGTCAACCTCGTCCCCGTCTACTCGGTGAAGCTCGCCACGCCGTGAAGCTTGCACAGTAGCGGATGTCCCCCAGAGGGGTACTAGCGTGTCGCGGCAGTTGCGGGGTACGTTCCGTTCGTGACCGCCGGGAACGGCGACCACGACGCATCCGTTCCTCGTACCGTCCGCTTCCTCCTGTACACCCGAGCACAGGGACTGCCGTGAATACGACCTCATCGCCTCACCCGCACCGTCAACCCCGATCAATCGCACCCCGCGTCACCACAGTGACGGCCGGCGCGCGATGAACGTCACAGCCCCGGGGGAAGTGGACCCGAGCGCGGTCATCGGCGCAGGCGCGCACATCGCCGACCTGGCTCAGGTACGCGAGTACGCCCGGATCGGGCCCGGTAGCATGCTCGGCCGCGGCGCCTACGTCGGACCCGGCGTTGTGGTGGGCCGCAATTGCATCGTGCAGGAATACGCGGTCGTCTACGAACCCGCACTGCTCGAGGACGGGGTCTTCGTCGGTGCGGCGGCCGTGTTCACGAACAACCCACACCCGCGCGCGATCAACGGCGACGGTTCGGCACGGCCGCTGAGTGAACGGTCGACGCTCGGCGTGACGGTGCGCACCGGGGCGTCCGTCGGGGCGCACGCCGTGTGCCTCGCGCCCCTGACGATCGGGCGCTGGGCGATGGTGGCCGCCGGAGCCATCGTGACCGCGAACGTGCCCGACTTCGCACTCATGGTCGGGGTACCCGCCGAACGGGTGGGCTGGGTCGGGCGCAGCGGCGCGACCCTCGACCACGTCGGCGACGGACTCTACGTCTGCCCGGACACCGGTGAGCACTACCGGCAGCACGATGGGCAGCTCACGCTCGAGTGAGCCGCCCCGCGCGGTTCAGGCGGCGAAGCGGTCCGTGGCTTCGATGATCGCGTCGAGGTTGCCGGGTTCCTCGAAGGAGTGCCCGGCGTCTGGGATCATCCGGAAGTCGGCTTCCGGCCAGTTCTTGTGCAGTTCCCAGGCGGTGAACGCCGGAGTGCACATGTCGTAGCGACCCTGCACGATGACGCCGGGGATCTCGCTCAACCGGCCGGCGTCGCGGATCAGCTGCCCGGGCTCGAACCAGCCGAGGTTCCGGAAGTAGTGGTTCTCGATGCGCGCGAACGCGACCGCGAAGTCGGGCTCGGTGAACCGGGCGATCGTCGCGGGCTGCTGCAGCAGCGTGATCGTCGACGATTCCCAGGTCGACCAGGCCACGCCGGCGCGCTCGCGCACGTAGCGGTCGGGGTCGTGCAGCAGGCGACCGTACGCCGCGATGAGCTTGCCGCGTTCCTCGACGGGAACCGGCGCGAGGAAGCCCTCCCACAGGTCGGGGTAGATCGCCGCGGCGCCGCCCTCGTAGAACCAGTCCAGTTCGACGGGCCGCAGAGTGAAGATGCCGCGCAGGATGAGCTCGGTCACCCGCTCCGGGTGGGTTTCGGCGTAGGCGAGGCCGAGGGAGCTGCCCCAGGATCCGCCGCAGACCTGCCAGCGGTCGATGCCGAGGTGCTCGCGCAGGCGTTCGATGTCGGCGACCAGGTGCCACGTCGTGTTCGTGCTGAGGTCGGCATCCGCTGCGCTCGCGTGCGGGGTGCTCTTGCCGCAGCCACGCTGGTCGAAGAGGATGATGCGGTACTTCGCCGGGTCGAACACGCGACGCTGCTGGGGGCTCGATCCGCCGCCGGGGCCGCCGTGCAGGTAGACCGCAGGCTTGCCGTCCGGGTTGCCGGATGCCTCCCAGTAGATGGACTGCCCGTCACCGACCTCGAGCATCCCGGTTTCGTAGGGTTCGAGTTCTGGGTAGAAGGTGCGCATCTCCCGAGCCTACGGCGCTTGTCGCGGGTTGAGTTGCGGATGCGCCGCGCATGCCAGTGCGGCGGGCGTTCAGGGGCGGGCCAGCCCCTGCTCGTAGGCGAGGATCACGATGTGCACCCGGTCGCGGAGACCGAGTTTCTGCAGGATCCGGCCGACGTGGGTCTTCACCGTGGACTCGGAGAGGAAGAAGCGCTCGGCGAGCTCGGTGTTGGACAGACCCTCGGCGATCGCGAAGAAAACCTCCCGTTCCCGGTCGGTCAGCACGTCGATGCGCGCGGCATCCGCCGCGGGGTCCTCGCCGGTCGCGGCGCCGTCCGCCCCTTCGGCGGGAAGCCGGGACCCGAACAGCTCGAGCATCCGCCGGGTGACGCGGGGCGAAACGGATGCCTCCCCCGACGCGACCGCCCGGATCGCGGCGGTCAGTTCGCTCGGTTGGGCGTCCTTGAGCAGGAAGCCACGGGCGCCGGCCTTGAGACCGCCGAACGCATACTCGTCGAGGTCGAAGGTGGTCAGGATGATGACCCGGATCTGGGGGTGCGCCGCG
>NZ_JASJVI010000121.1:0-8561 GCF_035019865.1 Cryobacterium sp. 10I5 | reverse complement strand
CGCTGGCTTTGGCTACTGCGGGGCAGTTCCTCGCTGGCAGTGGGGCTCACGCCGATAGTGGGGCTCGCGATGTGATCGACGCGGCACTTCTTGCGGTGGCGGCCTCGGTGCCGGGCTCGATTGTTAGCGGCCATGCCAAACTGGGCGCCGCCCGGCCACCTTCGGCTTACTGAGCGCAGAGATTCCCCCAGCCGTGGGAACACCCCGCCTACGCAGGTTAGGACTCAGCAGCAAGGAACTCGCACGACTACGTGGCCTCGGAGAAGGCCCAGCCTTCGTCGCTCTCACACACAGAAGTCCGTCCGCTGCCTACGATCCAGCGTCGGCGACTGGGAGGCGCAGCTCACGGCCTGGAACGAAAGACTCTCGGCGTGATGAATGTCGGTGTGGCCGGGCAAGGCGTCTAGGACGCCTTCGATTCGTGCTCGAGCGTGTCCTCTGCCAGGGCGCGCCGCACACTCGACATGCCAACCTGCGGCTAGTGGGTGCTGACGTACCAAATGGTCAGCCCGACGCAGATGGCGACGAGCTTGATGATCTCGGCCTGTCGTTTCTCCTTCGCTTTCTGGGCTCTCTTGCTGGGCCGGGCGGCGCGGGGCTTGACCGCCGTTGGCTGACGGGTGCGCGTGGTTGCCGGGGAGGCCGTGGTGCGCGGCCGCAGGATGACGGGTGGCGTCGCCTCGTCCACGACGCGGTCGCTGAGCGCGTGGAATGCTGCGGCGATCTCGGCGGGTTCCTCGATGGAGTGTGGGCCCGCATGCCAGGTCCCGGGTTGCGCTGCCGCGGCGACGATGACGGCGACCTGCTGGACGCTGAAGATGGGGCGGCCGCTGACGGTGGCGCACAGGTCGCGAGAGTCGATGATGCGCAGTTCGACACCGTCGCCCTCGGGCGGGGCCTTCCGGATGATGCTGGCCGGGTCGACGAGAGCGATGACACCGCAGACGGGGACCGTCATCCCGGTCGCCAGGGAGAGCATCTTCTCCGCGCGTTTCGCTTCGTGGCTGGCGTTCCGAATGTACGGCTGCTTGTGATTGCCGACCATGAACCCGCGCCCGGCGACCCAGATTTTCTGTCCCGCGTGCCGTTTCGTATTGATTGTGAACACCCCGGCTTGGCTGATGACGACGTGGTCGATGTCGCTCTCGCCCTTCCCGACGGGAACGGAGTGCAGAACGGTCCATTCCGGTCCGAGCTGCGCGAGGTGCGCGCCGACCTGGATCTCTCCGATCGCGCCGATCCGCCACGGCACAGCGGCGTCGGTCAAGAGCACGGCGCCGGTCTCGGGGACGATCTCTCCGGATTCCGCTTGGCGGCGGAGCACCTCGATCATGAGGCCCTGCCCGGGAACGTTGCCCCGGAGGTCCCGGATGACCCGGGGCGCCGCTCTACGCCCGACTCCGGGCGTGTGCGGGCGCGCCGTTGTCTGCTCTGCTGCCGTCGGGTCTGCTACCTGGTTCCCTCCCCCCTGGGATTCCATGACTACTTCCGTTCGCTCGGTTCGCCGCAAACCAGGCATTAATCCTTGCCTGGAACTTCGGCGATGTTGTAGATGCAGTGCAGGCCGGGAACGCGGGAACCCGCTCCGTCCGACTGATCGCTGACTCCCCAGAGGTTACCGCTGGACTGGACCGTTTCCCCTCGTTCCGAATGGTCGCTATACCCCCAGAACCGCCGCTGCTCCGCAAGTCCACGGCGGATCTCTAGACCTAGAACATTTCGTCGACCTGAGGCTCAGCCTTGCTTTGGGGCTCAGCAGCAAGAAACTCGCACAACTACGCGGCCTCGCACATCCTGGGACGGCAAGTTATCGGCCTGAAAGTGGCTCACCGGCCTAGGTCTAGGCCCCGGTCTCGTTCTGGAGTCGACGCCCTGTATTCACGGCCCTCGGGAGCCGCGTGCTTCCCACGCACGCGGCTCCAAGCCGCAGGTGTGAGGTAATTGCGCTTGTTCACATCAACAATGCGCTGCAGCTCGGGATCGAGTGCAGGAGAGCCGTGATAGTCCGTAGATGGATCCACCTCAGGTCGCGCCATTTCTGCGTGAACCTCGGGAAGCGAGGCTGCCGGACGCTCGCCCCCGTAGATGGCCTTCGCACGCAGCTCCGCAAGAAGCTCAGCGCCAGCTCCTGGTATCCCGGTGTGATCCATCTCCTCGTAGAGCCGGCCGTCCTCGGTGTACGTCACACCGTCGCGCTCGACGTACGTCACGCCATCGATGTGGTCATCAAGCATGCGATCGAACTTGCGCTGTTCCTCGCTTGCGCGAAATTCATCCGCGAGCATCCCAGCCGCGATGGCGTCAAGGCGATCGTCGTCACTGGCGGCAGCGTCGGTCATACTGTCTCCTTCAATTCGTGCTGGTCAGCGTCAGCGAGGGCGCGGCGCACGCTCGACATGCCAACCTGCAACGCCTGGGCGATGGCCGCCCAGGTCGCCTTCTCGGCGCGCATGCGCCGGGCGACCTCGATACGCTCCGGGGTCATCACGGTAGGCCGCCCGCCGAGTCGGCCGCGGGCCTTCGCGGACGCGAGGCCGGCGCGGGTGCGGTCAGAAATGATGCGGCCATTCATCTGCGCAAAAGCAGCACAGATATCAAAGAACAACTCGCCGCCCGCAGCGGTGGTGTCAAACGGCTCGGTCAGCGATTTGAACTCCGCACCCCGCTTCGCCAACTCGGAAACGATCGACACGACCTCGGTCATCGACCGGCCCAGCCGGTCGGTGCTGTAGACCAGCAACGCGTCACCACGGCGCAGAAACGTCATGCAGTCTGCCAGGCCAGGCCGGGCGGTATTCTTATCCGTCACCGTGTCCGAATAGATGAACTCGGCCCCCGCCGCTCGGAGCGCGCCGGTCTGCGAATCCAGGTTCTGATCCTGCATGGAAACGCGGGCATAGCCAACAACCCTCACGACCCGCTACCTCCCGTAACCCGTCTCGGTGCCAAGCCCTTGGTCCGGCGCCCGGTATCCCCGCGCCTCAGCCCTACGCCCCTGAGCCGGCCGGCCAATCAACGTGGCACTCGTCGGGAAATTGCGTTTGTGCACGTCGATGATCCGCTGCAGCTCCGGCGCGAGCGGAATGATCTGGGCCGGCGCCGGCTTCGCCCGGTCGAGCGTGATCTGGTCGAACACGCCACCAGCTCCGCGGGACGCACCGCGAGATACCCCGTTGCCGGCCGGGACCGCTTCGAGTGCTCATTCCACAGTCCCTTCTCGATGAGGGAGTAGTTCAGCGTGAAAGCTGATTGCTCGGCCATCTGGTCAAGGAAGAGCTTGCCGGTGCGTCCGTTCCCCTCCCGGCCGAAGTGAGCCTGGTTGATGTTCGCGTAGACGTAGGCAACCGTGGACACAAACTCCTCCCTCCCCATGCCGGGCAGGTCCGCGTTGCGGATGGCCTCGGCGGTGTTTCGCCAGTACTGCTCGATCTGGTTCGGTGCGGCGAAAGCATGGTCACCCTTGACTATCCCGTGCGGCCGGACCACGCCCGCCCAGTTCGGGTACAACTCAGTGAACATCGCCGTATGCAACTGCCGGGCGTGCGCCAGGTCAAACGTGCGCTCGATCGGAACCACACCCGTTTGAATGGAATCCCGAACACGCTCCGCTACGACGTATTCGACCTGCTGCAGCAGAGCCTTCTCGCGGATCCCCCAGGCGTTTCTCATGACCGGCACTCCACCTGTCTCCTTAAGGGGATACAGCGTCGACGAAAAATCCCGGTACGACGTATCGAATGGCTCCGAAGCCATCAGGCGTTGGGGGTGGAACCAAAGATCCCAAGTTCAGCGAGAGCAAGATCCTGAAACTCCTGCGAAGAGATCTTCTTCATCGCCAGCAGAAGGGCCAACTCAACATCTCGCCGAGACGCCTCCCGTCCCTCATGCGCATCGCTTCCGAAGTTGCTCACAACCCGCATCGCGGTAGCCGGATCCACACCCTCAAAGAGCTCCGGGTACAGCGCCCAAACATCGTATCCACCAGCCACAAAAAGCCCCTTCGTCGTCAATCTCCATTCTACCAAGAAATGCTCATAAACGTTTAGAGTTAGCTTTTGGCAATTATGAACAACACGGTGTGGGACACCGCCCCACCGTACGGACTATGACGGTTATCAGGGGCTGGCGGCCCCGTGCCGATGCCGAAGAGGTTCGATACTCTGCCAAACTCGACAGCGGTGCCGGTGAGCGAGACCGGTCAGCAAAGCATGCGTTTCAGCAAGAGGAGCATCACACAGTGGTAACTGGGGAATTGAAGTCACAGATCGACAAGGTCTGGAACGCGTTTTGGACCGGCGGTATCGCCAACCCCGTCGAGGTGATCGAGCAGATCACGTACCTCCTCTTCATCCGGCGCCTGGATGACCTGCACACCCTCGCTGAGAACAAGGCGAACCGCACGGGCCAGCCGATCGAGAACCGCGTCTTCCCTGAGGGGAAGGACGACACCGGCCGCGCCCCACGTGACTTCAACGATCTGCGCTGGTCCGTGTTCGCGAACCGGTCCGCTGATGAGATGTTCACGATCGTCGGGCAACACGTCTTCCCGTTCCTGCAGCAGCTCGGCGAGACAGGGTCCAGCTACGCCCGCAACATGAAGGACGCCCGCTTCACCATCCCCACCCCGGCGCTCCTCGTGAAGGTTGTCGACCTCCTCACGGCCATTCCCATGGCTGACCGCGACACCAAGGGCGACGTGTACGAGTACATGCTCTCCAAGCTCGCCACGGCCGGCACGAATGGGCAGTTCCGCACCCCGCGGCACATCATCAAGCTCATGGTCGACATGTCGGCGCCCACCCCCACCGACGTGATCATCGACCCTGCAGCGGGCACGGCGGGCTTCCTGGTCGTGGCCGGCGAGTACCTGCGCGATCATCATCCGGAAATCTCCCCAGCGAGGCCCTGAAGCCCGATCCCCCGTTCGGTAAGTTCATGGAGGGTCGTGACGAGATGGCGCAGGTCGCGGCCTAGACGGAGGGGGTAACCCGGCTCTGGGAGTGGTCATCCAACTCGAGGGCGACCGCGCGGGTGAGAGCGTCCTCGGCGGGAAGTGCAGCCTGTTCAGCGGGCGAGAGGTCGTAACGGGAGACAGCGATCGGCTGGGTGGTGCCGGCGAGTGCGTATCGGACTACGGACTCGTTTTTGTCTGCGACTAGGAGCATCCCAACCGTGGGCTGGTGCTGTGGCTTCCGCAGCCGATCCTCAACGAGGGCGACGTAGAAGCCGAGTTGGCCGGCGTCGCGCGGGTCGAATTTCGTGGTCTTCAGTTCAATGACCACATACCGGAGTTGGTCGACGTGGAAAAACAGCAGATCGGCGAAGAAGTCATCGCCGTCGACGTCGAAGTGGACCTGGCGGCCAACGAATGCGAATCCGGGGCCGAGCTCGCGGAGTGTGTCGATGATGCGCTCGACGAGCCGGTCCTCCAGCTCTCGCTCGGCGGCGTCACCGTCGATCGCGAGGAACTCGAGCGTGAACGGATCCTTAGTGATCTGCTGAGCGAGCTCAGAATCGCTTCGTTCGAGAGCGTGCAGGAAGTTGGACGGAGCTGCGCCTTCGCGCAGGTGCAGGTGGGTGGTGATCTGGTGAGCCAACACCGGACGGCTCCAGCCCTGCGCGATGTCCTTGGCGCTGTACCACTCGCGTAGTTCGGGATCGTCGAGCTTGTCAAGCAGCTCGATGACGTGGCCCCAGGGCAATTCGCCAACGGGTCGTTGGCGAATTGAGTCGTGTTCGGGCCACGCTTCGGCGAACCGGCGCATGTACCTGAGGTTGGCCGGCGAGAACCCCTTCGCGGTCGGGAACTCTGCACGCAGATCCGCGGAAAGCTGGACAAGAACCTTGCTGCCCCACGCGGCCGTCTTCTGTCGCTCGATAATCGCCGCTCCGATCTGCCAATAGAGCCTGAGCAGTTCGGTGTTCACCCGGCGCTGGGCTATGTAGCGCGCCTCATGCACGAGCCGCTTGATGCTCTCAAGCGTGGCAGCGTAGTCGGACGGGACGATGGAGCTCATTCCTCAACGCTAATGGAGGTCGGTCGACCGTGCCCGCAGCGGACAGCCGGGGCTCAGGGTTTGGCCAAGTGCCGGTAGATCGTGGGGCGAGTGACTCCGAACTCCTCGGCGATGTGCTGGACGGTGTGGGCCCGCTTGCCGTCGGCGTCCTTCTCCTCATACATCTCACGGGCCAGCCTGACCTGGCGAGGACCGAGTTTGGGTTTCTGCCCACCGGTCCGTCCCCGGGCACGGGCCGCGGCCAACCCATCGCGGGTGCGTTCAGACATCAGCGCATGTTCAAACTCCGCAATCGAGCCAAGGATCTGGAAAAACATCCGCCCAGTGATACTGGACGTATCGATGCCCTGATCCAAGACCACCAAATCAACGCCGCGCTCCTGGAGAGTGTTCGACAAATCGATGAGGTTCTCCAACGACCGGCTGAGCCGGTCGAGTTTGGTCACGACGAGCTGATCGCCGGCCCGGTTCGCCGAGAGTAGAGCCTTGTCAAGTTCAGGCCGGCGGGCGAGTGTTCCCGATGCCGTGTCCAGGAATATCTGATCACAACCAGCCTCGGTCAGGGCATCGTGTTGGGCCTCAGGGTGCTGATCCCGGGTAGAGACCCGACCATATCCAATTCGCATACCAGCAACGTATCATCAACCCGGTAACGCGTTACATAGACGCGTACACGGCAAGCATTACTAATACCGCCCTATGTTCCCGCGACTTGCTGAACCCGTCCGAGCGTGTTTCGCGAACGATCGTTCGTGGACACGGATGCTGGCGCGGCGTAGCGGGGCATCCGCTTGAAATGACTACCGCGACCCTTCGAGCAGTGCCTCACACCGTATGGCGGACGAGGCACCCTGCGGGCGATTTCTGCGGGCGCGGTAAATGGGCAGCACAACAGCGACGGTGCCGGCGTCCCGGTGCAACCCACTACTGCCCGATAGCCGACCGGCTTACGAGTGCGCAATCGTGCGGCCTGTCGCGCCTAGCAGGGCGGCTGGAACTTTCACGAGCCCAATTGTGGGCGTTGTCGGGCGCGGTGGCGGCGGACTGCATCTCTGCTCGCGCAGCGCGGTGAGCAGTATCGCTGTGTGCCATTGCGGGAGACATCAACGATGACATGGGTGCAGGGGTTGGCCGCGCACCGGCCGAGGCGGCCCATGCCGCGGGTGGTCAGGTGCAGCGCAGTACCGACGCTGAATACAGCGTGAAGCACGTGTGGCAGGTCGTCATCGACGTCTCGGTAGTGCAGGTGCCAACCCTCACCGTTGTGGTCAGCTAAGCGCGGATAGGCGGCAGCGTCAGCCATCTGGTTATTGAGAAGGGTTGCGCGCGAATCATCGTCGACGGCATCCACGACACGGAGCCAGTCGTTCAGCACGGCTCGGCACCGAGCGTGGTCGCCGATGTCCTCAACGAAGGACATCGTCATCCCGTATTCGCGTGTTCGAGCGACGATGCCGGCTCGACTGTCGGGCCAGTCGTTGGCCAAAGAGCGTGCAAGCTGGACCGCGTACTCTCCGTAAGGGTTGAGATGCATAAGGCCATTACATCAGAGTTGATCGCATGCCTCCTTCCTCCATGAACTTCCCTGTGTCTGGCGCGTCCGTCGCCGGAATGGCGCTAGTCGCCCTAGTGATGGTCCTTACTCCCGGGCCGAACATGATCTACCTCGTCTCACGGAGCATCAGTCAGGGCCGCAGGGCGGGTTTGATTTCGCTGGCAGGAACTGGTGTCGGTTTCGTCGTCTACATGCTGATGGCGAATCTTGGGCTGGCTATTGTCTTTGTCGCCGTGCCCTGGCTGTTTATGGGGTTCAAGGCCCTCGGTGTCCTCTACTTGGCCTACCTCGCGTGGCAAGCACTGCGTCCTGGTGGTCGTGGCGTGTTCGACGTACGGGAGTACCCGAGCGACAGTTCCGCCCGATTGTTCCGGATGGGACTGGTCACCAATTTGCTCAATCCCAAGGTGGCAATCATGTACCTGACACTGATCCCGCAATTCATCGACCCGGACCACGGTCATCAGACCGTGCAGGGGCTGACTCTGGGCACAATTCAGATCTGCGTCAGTATTGTCGTCAACGCGTTGATCGTCATCGGTGCCGGCGGCATCGCGATGTTCCTTCGGCAGCGACCACGATGGGCCAATTGGCAACGACGAGCAACTGGCATACTCCTCGCTGCTGTCGCACTCATGCTCGCTCGCGAAGTTCCCGATCGTGCGCAAATCTGAGCTCCAGCTACAGGCGGCGCTTCGCGGTAACGCGGGAGGAAACATAGCCCGTAGAAGCGCGACCGCATGGCGCCCTGTAAATAGAAAAGAGGCCCGATACGCCCCATTGGGGAACGGCTTACGTGCACCGAGGGTGACATATAGCGCTGCAGAAAAGCAGCCATATACCGCTGCGACTCACATCCCGCAATCTTGAAAGGCGCAGGAGAGGGGGCGTGAGACGTCTCGTATCCCTAGGGGGCGGATTCAAGTGGTGTCTGCAACACCGGTTTGATTGGTTGGGTTCGAGATTAGCGTGGCGAGGACTTCTGCGGG
>NZ_JASJVI010000120.1:0-8661 GCF_035019865.1 Cryobacterium sp. 10I5 | reverse complement strand
CCCCCGACCTCCCCACCGTGCGCCTGAAGCCCCGCACCTGACCCGAGCACCCGTGATGGCGCCGCTGCACCTGCCCCTGCCCCTAACTAATTCGACGGAGATTTTGCCGGGAAAGCGCGTAGATCGCGCTCTCACGCATCGAAAAAACCAAAAACTCCGTCGAATTGGTTAGGGCGGCGGGGGCTACTGGACGGCGGACGTGAGGCGGGCGAGGTTGTCGAGGATGGTGGAGCGCAGCGGCTGCTTCATCCAGTCGTCGAGGGTGAGCAGTTTGCTGTCGGCCCGGTAGCCGTCCTCGACCGCGCGCAGTTCGCGCACGAAGCTGCGGCCGCGCACCATCAGGGACACCTCGAAGTTGAGGCTGAACGAGCGCATGTCCATGTTGCTCGACCCGATCACCGCGACCTCGTCGTCGATCGTGAAGTGCTTGGCGTGCAGCACGTACGGCGCCTTGTACATGTAGATGATCACACCGGCCCGCAGCAGTTCCTCGTAGTACGACCGCTGGGCGTGATAGACGAGGGCCTGGTCGCCGATCTCGGAGACGAAGAGCTCGACGTGCAGCCCGCGCTGGGTCGCGGTCGTGATCGCGTACATGATCGACTCGTCGGGCACGAAGTACGGGCTCGTGATCACAATGCGTTCCTGCGCGTAGTACAGCAGGGCGAGGAACAGCCGCAGGTTGTTCTCGCCCTCGAACCCGGGCCCGCTCGGCACGACCTGGCAGTCGAGGGTGTGCGGCGCTTGTGTGGGCTGCACCGGCTGGATGTCGCGGGTGAGGAGTTCGTTCGTCTCGCCGTACCAGTCGGTGATGAAAATCGCGTTGAGCCCGGCTACGATCGGGCCCTCGAGCCGCGTCATCAGGTCTTTCCACCTGAGTCCGCGCCGGAGGTTCGACTTCATGTTGTACGTGCGGTCGATGATGTTCTGCGAGCCCATGTAGCCGACGACGCCGTCGACCGTCACGAGCTTGCGGTGGTTGCGGAGGTCCGGCCGCTGCCATTTGCCTTTGAGGGGCTGCAAGGGGAGCATGAGCTCCCACTTGACCCCGGATTCGGTGAGCCGCTTGAGGGTCTTGCGGTAGCCGGGCTTCCGCATCGACTGGATGTGGTCCATCAGCACCCGCACGGTCACTCCGCGCTGCACCGCGCGTTCCATCGCGTCGAAGAACGGCGCGGTGGTCGTGTCGAGGGAGAGGATGTAGAACTCGACGTGCACCCAGCGCTTGGCCTTGTCGATGTCGACGACCATTTCGGCGAAGGTCGCGTCGTAGTCACCGAGCAGGCGCGCGGTGTTGCCGCCGACGAGCGGCATCGCCCCGAGGTTGCGATTGAGCTCGACCACGGACTCGAGCCAGCCCGGCCAGGGATGGTCGCGGCGAACCTGTTCGATGCCGTCGGTGCTCTCGAGGATGAACTGGTTGATCTCGGCCTGCATCTCCAGCCGCTTTTTCGGCAGGGTGCGATAGCCGATCAGCAGGAAGAGCAGTGCGCCGATGTACGGGATGAAGAAGATGGCGAGCAGCCAGGCCATGCCCGAGGTGGGGCGGCGATTGCGGGGAACGACGATGATCGCAACGACACGGATTGTGAAATCGACGACCAGGGCCACGACGAGGATGAAGGTCGAGATGTCGATGCCGAACATGCGAAGTTAGGTGGTCGGCTTCTCAAGGCCGAGCTTCGCGCGCTCCTCGGCTTCGATCTCGGCGTAGACCTTCCGCTCGGTGCGGTCGGCCCTGATGATCGACCGCATGATGACCCAGAAGATCAGCCCGAGCGCGACCGTCGGCAGGATCGAGAAGAACGCACCCCAAAAGAAGTCCATAGTTCCTTCAGACTACTTGACGAGGATGCCGTAGACGCCGGAGACGACGAAGTAGAGCCCGATCGCGGCGACGATCACCCAGAGCACGATCCGGTTGGTCGTGATCGGCTGGCGTTCCTTGGGGGCCTTGTCAGCGGCCTTGTCGTCAGTGACCTTGTCCGCGGAAACCTTGTCGACGGCATCCGCTGCCTGGGAAGGCTCGTCCGGGGTGGTGTCGTCGTGCGGCTGGGTGCTCATGGCCTTCACTTTACCAACGGGAAGAGGATGGTCTCGCGGATGCCGAGGCCGGAGAGGGCCATCAGCAGCCGGTCGATGCCCATGCCCATGCCACCGGTCGGCGGCATGCCGTACTCGAGCGCGCGCAGGAATTCCTCGTCGAGGCGCATCGCCTCGGGGTCGCCGCCGGCCGCGAGGCTCGCCTGCTCGATGAAACGCTCCCGCTGGATGACGGGGTCGACGAGCTCGGAGTACCCGGTCGCGAGTTCGAAGCCGCGCACGTAGAGGTCCCACTTCTCGACGACGCCGGCCACCGATCGGTGCCCGCGCACGAGCGGGCTCGTGTCGACGGGGAAGTCCATCACGAAGGTCGGCCGGGACAGGCCGCCCTTGACGAAGTGCTCCCAGAGTTCCTCGACGTACTTGCCGTGGATCGGGTGCTCGACCTCGACACCTTCCCTGGCCGCGAGCTCCTGCAGTTCGGCGAGCGGAGTCTCCGGGGAGATCGTGCGGCCGACGGCCGTGGAGAGGCTGTCGTACATGCCGATCCTGTCCCAGTCGCCGCCGAGGTCGAATTCGGTGCCGTCCGCCCAGGTCACGACGTGGGAACCCGAGATCGCCGTCGCGGCGTTCTGGATGAGCGTCTGGGTGAGGTCCGCGATCGAGTTGTAGTCGCCGTATGCCTCGTAGGCCTCGAGCATCGCGAACTCGGGCGAGTGCGTCGAGTCGGCGCCCTCGTTGCGGAAGTTGCGGTTGATCTCGTAGACCCGGTCGATGCCGCCGACGACCGCGCGCTTGAGGAACAGCTCCGGCGCGATCCGCAGGAAGAGTTCGGTGTCGAAGGCGTTGCTGTGGGTCGAGAACGGGCGAGCGGATGCGCCGCCGTGCATCACCTGGAGCATGGGCGTCTCGATCTCCAGGAAGTTCCGGTCCGTGAAGGTCTTCCGCAGGCTCGCGACGGTCTGCGACCGCTGGATGACGCTGCGGCGGGCCTGCTCGCGACTGATCAGGTCGAGGTAGCGGCTCCGCACCCGGGTCTCTTCGCTGAGCTCGGAGTGCAGGTTCGGCAGCGGGAGGAGGGCCTTCGCGGCGACCTGCCATTCGGTGACCATGATGGAGAGCTCGCCGCGGCGGGAGGAGATGACCTCTCCGGCGACGAAGAGGTGGTCGCCGAGGTCGACGAGGTCCTTCCAGGCGGCGAGGGAGTCGACGCCGACGGCGGCGAGGGAGACCATGGCCTGGATCCGGCTGCCGTCGCCGGCCTGGAGGCTCGCGAAGCAGAGCTTGCCGGTGTTGCGGAGGAACACAACCCGGCCGGCGAGGCCGACGGTGACGCCCGTGACGGCATCCGCTTCGAGGTCGCCGAAGCGGGCACGAATGGCGGGGATCGTGTCGGTGACGGGAACGCCGACCGGGTAGGCGCCGCCGCCGGGCGTGGTCGCGGCCTGGATGAGCCGGTCGCGCTTGGCGAGGCGCACGAGCTTCTGCTCGCTGTTCTCCTGCTCGACCCTGACCTGCTCGGCCTGCTCGGCCTGCTCGGCCTGCACCGCCTGCTCGGCCTGCACCGCCTGCTCGGCGGTCGGCTCGGTCGGCTCGGTCGTTTCGGTGTGCTGGCTCATGCGGATCTCCGTTGGCGATTCAGGTTCGTGCAGGTGCGAGGTCGTGCTCGTGCGGTCGTGCTCGTGCTCGTGCGGTCGTGCGGGTCGAGCGGATGCTCGGTGCGGGTGCTTCAGGCCGGCGCGCTGCCGAGGTCGATGGCCTCGTTGTCGATCAGCCGGATGCTGCCGACATGCGCGGCGACGAGCATCCGTGCCGGGCCGGTGAAGCCCGCCGCGACCGGTTGGAAGTCCTGCGGGCTCACGACCACGAGATAGTCCAGCTTAACCAGTGGCTGGGCGGCGAGGATCGTGTGCGCGGCAACCTGGGCGGCCTGCAGCCCGTCGTGGGCGGCCGCGACCGCGGCCGCGAGCGCCGCGGAGAGGGCCAGGGCCGCCACCTTGTCCGCGGGTTCGAGCCGGCGGTTGCGGCTCGAGAGAGCCAGACCGCTCGGTTCGCGCACGATCGGGACGACCTCGATCTCGGTGCGCATGGCGAGGTCGGCGAACGCCTGCTGCACGAGGAAGACCTGCTGGGCATCCTTCTGTCCGAAGACGACGACGTCCGGGCCGACGATGTTGATCAGCTTGGTCACGACCGTGAGCATGCCGTCGAAGTGGCCGGGGCGCACGGCACCCTCGAGGAGGGCGGCGACCGGGCCGGCGGTGACGCGCGTGTCCGCTGCACCGTCCGGGTACATCGTGGACACTTGGGGCGCGAACACGAATGCGACGCCCTCTGCGGCGAGCGCAGCGACGTCGGCGTCGAGGGTGCGCGGGTAGGACGCCAGGTCTTCGGTGGGCCCGAACTGGAGCGGGTTGACGAAGATCGAGACCACGACGATGCCGCCGCGGGCGTGGGCGCGGCGCACCAGGGACAGGTGCCCGGCGTGCAGGGCGCCCATGGTCGGGACGAGGACGACCCGCGCGGACGGGCCGGGCTCCGCCCGGTTCTTCGCGGCGGCGATGCGCTCGCGCAGCCCGTCGATGGTGCTGATGACTTCTGGTTTGATGAGCACGTTCACTCGTCCTCCGTTGTGGTGCGGTCGGTGCGGTCGTTCTGGCTGGTGGGGTCTTCGGGGGCGACAGGGTCGTCGAGGTCATGGTCGTCGAGGTCGTCGTCGAGTGCCGACAGGTCGAGGCGGTCGGGTGCGGTGCGGGACAGGGCGTTCTCCATCGCCGAGCGCATCAGCGGTCCGATCACGCCGCCGGGTCGGTCGATGCCGATCGAGGCCAGCAGGGCGGCGGCCTGGTCGACGATCGATGTCGAGAACGCGGTGGCGATCTCCACGGCCTCGGCATAACGGGCCCGGTCTCCCTCGGCGACGACGACGGGCTCTCCGCCCATCTCGACGACGAGCGCCTGCCCGATCGGCAGCACGGGTGTCGGCGCGGTGACGGCGAAGTAGCTGTCGGCGAGGCGGGCGAGGTCGATGCTCGTGCCGGTGAAGCTCATCGCGGGGTGGATGGCGAGCGGGATCGCGCCCTGGGCGAGCGCGGGCTCGAGCACCCCGATACCGAACTTCGCCGAGGTGTGCAGCACGAGCTGCCCGGCCTGCCAGGTGTTCGTGGCGGCGAGCCCGGCGACGAGGCTCGCGAGCTGGGCGTCCGGCACGGCGAGGATCACGAGTTCGCTGCGTTCGACGATCTCCGGCACGGTCAGGATCGGCACGAACGGCAGGATCGCCTCGGCCCGGTCGCGGCTGGACTGCGAGATCGCCGAGATGCCGACGATCGCGTGGCCGGCTCCGGCGAGGGCGGCTCCGAGAATCGGTCCCACCCGACCTGCGCCGACGATGCCGATGCCGAGGCGTCCGGGGCGGGCGTTCACAGCGCCGCCTCCGGTGTCGGCGCGAGGGTCGGGAGGGGCAGTGCGGGTCGATCGGGCGTCGCCTGGTTCAGCGGATGCCCGGGGTCGGCCCAGTGATGACTGGTGTCCGCACGCGCGGAGGAGATCGCCCCTGCGGAGAGGCGCTCGAACAGGCGCTCCCCCTCGCGGACGTCGATAACCGGGAGTGCGGCGACGACCGGGCCGGCGACGGTGTGCACCCGGAGATTCGCCAGGCGCAACATCCGCTGGATCGGGCCCTGTTCGATCGAGATGCTCTGCAGCCGGGCGAGCGGCACGAGGATGAGTTCCCGGCTGACGAAACCGCGGCGCAGGAGTACGGTGTCGGCCGCGATGGTGAAGCCCGTGCGTCGCCAGGAGAACGGGCGGAGCCAGGCGGCCCGGCGCGGCGCGTTTGTGAAGCCGTCGTCACCGCCGGGAGAGCGCACGCCACGGTCGACGAGCAGCTTCTCCCTGCCGTTCTCGGAGCCGGAGTCGCTGTCGAAGCCGGGCAGGATCAGCTCCAGAACCCGGGCGACGTCGGCGAGCGTGCCGACCGGCAGTGTGGTGGTGTGCGCTTCGCCCGCCGCGCCCTTGTTGGTGGAATGGCCCGCTGTGTTGATCCGCACCTGCCACCACCCGAACGGTCGCCAGATCAGCGGCTGCGACACCCGCACGGCGTGGATGCGGCCGGGCGGGAGCGTCTCGTTGCTCACCGAGAGCAGGCCGAAGCCCACCCGCACCCCGTCGGGTGTGCCCGCGATGCTGTAGCGCAGGGACTTCGTGAAGCGGGTGAAGTAGAAGCTGAGGCTTCCGATCAGGCCGGGGAAGATGGCGATCAGCAGCCAGCCGCTGCCCCCGGCGGAGACGCTCCAGACCAGCACCGCGATCGCGATGAGCACGAAGACGGTGAAGCTGCTGAAGATCACGGAGCCGATCAGGCGACCCGGCGGGATCCGCACGACGGATTCGGGGGGCGCGGCGTCCGGGTCGAGTTCTGGGGCGAAGAACTCGTGGGCCCGGTCGGTCGCGAAGCCGCCGATCCCGCCCGCGATGCCGCCTGCCGCTGTCCCGATGGCGCTGCCGAGGGACGGACCGAGGGCGCTTCCCGCCGCCCGGGTGCCCGCGTGCTCGACCCAGTCCTCACCCTCCGCCGCGGCGTCGGGCGCGGAGTCGGAGGGAAGTGCTGCCGCCGCGCGCACGCCGGAGGCGAGGTGCAGGATGTCGCGGCGGAGGGCATCCGCTGCCGCGGAGCCGAGGTAGGCGAGGTGCACGTTTGCGTCCTGGCCGGCGACGCTGACCTCGAGTTTCGCCGCGCCGAACAGCCGCGGGATGAACGGGCGCACGATGTTGACGCCCTGGATGCGGTCGAGGCGGGCGCGACGGTTGCTGCGGAAGACGAGCCCGCTGCGCACCTCGACGACCTCGCCGCTGACCCGGAAGGTGTGCATCCGCCAGGACAGGTAGAAGGCGACCAGGATGACGATGAGGATCACGACGACCCCGAGCAGCGCCCAGCCGACCGCGCCGCGGCGGAAGAGCTCGTCGATCGGGTCGTCACCGTAGGTCGGCACGTGGAAGAAGAAGTCGATCAGGCGCTCACGGAGATTGCTGATGATGAAACCCAGAATGGCCACGATGAAGAGTCCGCCGCGCAGCAGTGGGCTCGCCGGGTGCAGCCGGTGCCATTCCCCGTCGGCGAGGGTGGTCACAGTCCCGCCCGGCGACTCTCGGCGAGTTCGACGAGCCGGTCGCGCAGCGCCTCGGCGTCGTCGAAGGCGAGGCCGGGGACGAGCACGCCCGAGCTTGCGGCGGCGGTGACGAACTTGAGGTCGGCAAGGCCGAGCCAACGGGCGACCGGGCCGCGGGTGACGTCGATGAGCTGCATCCGGCCGTACGGTACCGAGACGAAGCGCTGGAACATGATGCCGCGGCGGAAGAGCAGGTCGTCCTGGCGGAGCTGGTACCCGATCGAGCGCACCCGGCGCGGCTCGAACAGCACGACGATGAGGGTCACGACGACGATCAGGGCGAGCACGATGGGCGCCCAGGACACCTCGGCGAGCAGCCAGAGGGCGGTCGCGCCTGCGCAGAGGACGAGACCGAAGATCACCGTGCCAACGATCTCGACGACGACGTAGCGCGGGGAGACCCGTTTCCACTCGCCGGCGACCGGCAGTTCGAGGCGGCCGTCCGGGTCGGGCACCGGGGCGGTTTCGAGAAGCGGGGCGGTTTCGAGCACCAGGGCGGTTTCGAGCACCGGTGCGGTTTCGGATGCCGGGGCGGAGGAAGACGCGGCGGCGGGTTCCGGGGCAACCGGTACCGGGACGGCGATTCCCTCAGTGGTGTCAGGCACGCACTTCTCCTCGTTTGCTGTCCTCGTCGTCGTCCGGAGGGAGAGTACAGAAATGCTCGGCAACCAAACCACTCACCAGGAGGACCGCTGCGCCGAACGCCATCCCGATGGTGAGCCATACCGATGCTACCGCCGGAGTCACCGAACGGGTCAGAAGATAGAGGCCGAGGCCGCCGGCCGCTCCGAGCAGCAGGGCCCCGCTGTAAGCGGATGCCTTGGCGAGCGCGGCGACCCGAACCGCCATGAACGGGTTGACGGGCTTGCGTGGCTTGCCGTCAACGGCGCCCCGCGTGGACTTCCGGATCGGCCAGGCCAGGCCGAAGACCACGATCGCGCAGAGCACGAGGGCGAGGGCGAGGCTCGCCGGCGGCAGCAGGATCGAGCGACCGGCGGCAGCGAGCGCGAGCTCGAGCAGCAGCCCGACAACGAGGGCGCCGAGCACCCAGGCAACGATCACGGAGGCTCGGGTGCGCTTCATCGGCTCGCCTCCGCGACGGGATAGCGGTGCACGGTCGAACCGATCGCGGCGAGGAGGTCGGCCACCGCTCCGCGGCCCGGCAGCACCGCGTCCCAGTCGAGGTCGAGCCAGGGGGCGAGGACGAAGTCACGCTCGGCCGCGCGCGGGTGCGGGAGGGTGAGTCGGGCATCCGCCTGTTCGAGCTCCCCGAAGACGACGACGTCGATGTCCAGGGTGCGGTCGCCCCAGCGCTCGGCGCGCACCCGTCCGTGCTCGTTCTCGATGGTGTTGACCGCGTCGAGCAGGGTGAGGGCGTCGCCGGTGAAGCGGATGCCGACGGCCAGGTTCAGGTAGCGGGGCGCGTCGTCGTCGACGCCGTCCG
>NZ_JASJVI010000119.1:0-8781 GCF_035019865.1 Cryobacterium sp. 10I5 | reverse complement strand
CACGTCGGCGCGTTCGGCGATCTCCTGCGTCCCCACAGCGTCGAACCCGCGCTCGGTGAAGAGAGCGGCCGCGGCCGTGAAGATCCGTAACTGCTTGTCCTGCATGCTTCGTTCGCGGCGGCCACGGGTAGGACTGCGTTTCGCGTCCGGATACTCCGCCAGACCAGCCATGACGCCTCCAATGAGTTGACTCATTAATGACTACGCTCATTTATACGCGGATGCAAACCCGCGCCGGACCTCCTAGCCTCGAAGTGTCGCCATGCGATTGCGGTACTTTATTCCCGGGACGTACACTATTACGTACAAGGAGGCTCCTATGAGGACCATGACATATTCGGAATCACGAGCGCACTATGCCGAGACACTTTCGGCTGTGGTCGATGATCGTGAGGAAGTCGTGATCACTCGCGCCGGGCACGAGCCAGTTGTCATCGTCTCGCTCGATGAGTACGAGTCGCTCAAGGAGACGGCCTACCTGCTGAGAAATCCCGCCAACGCGCGACGCCTGCTTGGCTCGATTGAGCGACTGGAGTCCGGACGCGGCACGGTGAACGACCTGGCCGAGTGAAATTCGTCTGGGATGAGGATGCCTGGGCGGACTATGAATTGTGGCAGGCTCAGGACCGCAAGATCCTCAAACGGATCAACACCCTCCTCCGTGATGTCGCACGAAACGGAAACGAGGGCATCGGGAAGCCCGAGCCGTTGAAGCATGGCTTTCAGGGCTACTGGTCGCGGCGTATCACCGATGAACACCGCCTGATCTACAAGGTCGAGGGCGATGAAGTCCGGATCGCGGGGTGCCGGTACCACTACGGTCTGTGAGACTGAATCCTCCGTGAATCACGTGGTCCCACGATGAATCAGGTGTTCCGTCAGATGTCGCCAAAATGTTGCCACGGGGACTGAGAACAACGCTCGTGTGATGTATCGGGACATGGGTGTCAGTTCTATATCAGGACATCGGTAACACTTCCTGCATCAGGACATCGGTGACAGTTGGACGGTTTTCGATCGCCGTCCTCGTGGTCTGCCGGAGCTGACGTATTTGGTTCCGGGCTTGGGCCAGCGGTGTTCCATGATTTCGGTGCCTTCGTCGTCCAAGACGAGGAGGTGGTCGGTGCTCTCGACGAGATAGACGGTCTGGCAGGCGAGGGCGCGGCCGATGTGAAATCGGATTTGGCGGACTTGGACGATGCCGTTCCGGGCAACCATGGTGCGGCGGATTCCGTCCCAGCCGACCGGTCGCTGTCGGTTCCTCAGCCGGTCGTCTCACGGGCGCGAAATGTCATCCTGCCGAGGCTGTGTCGCCTGCAATTTAGCCCCTCAGCCGGGGGCGAACACACTTTCTGAAGTTCACGATTGACAAGTCGCGAATTATAACAATATCCTTCGGGGATAGGCGACAGTGCTACCCGAGCCGGCGTCCTTGGGGTGTGAAGGAGTGCGTATGTTTCGATCCAACTTTTTGTCGCGCGAACGGAGCAAACCGGTGCTGTTTACCGGCCTTGCCGCGGTGGTGCTGACCGCGGTCTCCATGATCGGCTTCCCGGCGGCGGCATCTGCTTCGCCGGCGGCGACCGTGATGGTTCAGACACAACGAATGTCTGACGCAACCTTGAACTCGACGCTGATCGGCTACTACCCGAAGGGCGCAATGTTACAGCTGTCCTGCTACAAGCGAGGGCAGAGCGTCAAGGGCTATTTCAGCAAGTGGATTGCCGGCGGATATGACGATCTCTGGTACAAGACCAGCGACGGTTCTTTTGTCGCGGACGTGGACGTTCAGACAGGCAGCAGCGCCCCGATCACAGGTCAATGTACTTCTGGGCCCACGTCAGTAGCGGTCGACACCAACGCGTGGTTCACCCTCACCGCAAAAAACAGCAACAAAGTCTTGGATGTTCGCGGTGGTGGCAGCGCAAACGGGACTGCGGTGCAGCAGTATCCCGGGAACGGATCCAATGCGCAGAAATGGCACTTCGTCGCTACGGACAGTGGCTATTACCGCCTAGTCAGCGCTCTCAACGGCAATGAGGTTCTCGACGTGCGTGGCGCCGGCGGATCGAACGGCACCAAAGTGCAGATTTGGTCGTGGGCCGGCGGGACAAACCAGCAGTGGATGCCTGTTGATGCCGGCAACGGAAACATCACCCTACGTCCGCGTCATGTAGGCCGGTGCCTGGACGTGACGGGCGGGTCAACCGCCTCGAGTGTTCAGCTGCAAATCTATGACTGCAACGGAACCTCCTCCCAGCAATTCGCGCGCACGAATGTGGGTACGGTCACTCCTGTTCCCGTAGCCAACAAGCTTGCGGCAGACGTCGACGCCTTCGTCAACTCGTCACAGAACAAGCTGTTGGACTACCACGGCAACGGCGCACACGAGTGCGTTGACCTGTTCAACTTCTATCAGCGAGACGTCATCCACGGAAGCTTCGTATCGATCGATTACGCGTACCAAATCTGGACGAAGTTTCCTGCCGGTGCCAGCAACTCGTACACGAAAATCTCTCCGTCAAGCACGCCGAAGAAGGGTGACGTTGCGGTTTGGTCAAGCAGCCTCCCGTACTCCGGAGGTGCTGGACACGTCGCCGTTGTCATGAGCCAAGTGAACGCCACAACGATTTCGGTGTTCGAACAAAACGCACCGAGAGGCGCCAAGTCCATCGTGAAGAACGAGAGCACAAGCTACCTCTTGGGCTATCTCCGGCCGAACCGGGCCTAGCGGTCCCAAGCACAAGCCAAAGAGCTCATATCCACCGATTGCCAGTCGGCGGATACGAGCTCTTTGGCTTGTATGGCTCCCTCGAAGCCACGAAACTGATTCCGTCAATCCTCGCGCCCGTTGGGACGGTCATTGTCCGGATTCGAGCGGAGCCGAAAGACCACTCCGACAGCTATCGAACCAAACAACAACACGAACACAAGTCCATCAGACAAAGGCGTCGACAAGCCGGCCATACCGATGGCCAGGAGCGCAAAACCCAAGGTGAAGCCGAAGGCGACGTTGGAGAAGATTCGGAAACGCTTGTGGCGTTCAGTAAGCGGCGTGCTCAACTTCCGACCCTCCTGACCTTCCGATTTCGGTTCGACAGCCCCTGCTCAGCGACGGTCACGTCAGAGCCTCTCAGAGGCCCGAAGAACCACTCCGCATCTCTGAGGGTTGTTGCCAAAATGTTGCCATTTGGGGATTTGCGGGAAAAGAAAACCCCCACATCCCAGTGTTTACATGGGATGCAGGGGGTGATTCGTGGCGGTACCGGTGGGATTTGAACCCACGGTGGAGTCTCCCCCACACAACTTTTCGAGAGTTGCACCTTCGGCCGCTCGGACACGGTACCGAGGGAGATTGTACGTGAGAAAGAGGGGTCTGCGCGAATCAGGCCGATATTCGGGGTTCGCGGGCGGCATCCGCTTGGCTCAAAACCGCGACACGCGAACACAGGAAGCGGAAAGCCGGCACCCAGAAACCGGCGGTACGCTCCCCCCGTGTCTTACGTCAAACCGAACCTTCGCGCGCTCCTGGTCACCCTCGGCGCCGTCACCACCGCCACCGGAATGACCGCCGCCGCCGTCGTTCGAGCCCGCGGCTTCCGGGAATGGCGCCAGGGCAACGCCCGGGTGCTCAACGAGACCCTCCCCGCGCACGCGCAGTGGTGGCGCGAGCACGGCCGGGAGCCGGGCGAGCTGCTCTACGTGGCGATCGGCGACAGCGCCGCGCAGGGGATCGGGGCCAGCGAACCGCGGCACAGCTACGTCGGGTTGCTGGCCGATCACATCCGCCTGGCCACCGGTCGTTCGGTGCGGGTCGTCAACCTGAGTGTCTCGGGGGCGACCGTCGAGCTCGCCGTGCGCGACCAGCTGCCGCTCCTCGCGGAGCTCTCCCCCGACATCGTCACGGTCGCGATCGGTGCGAACAACGTGGCGGTGTGGGATGCCGCGGTGTTCGAATCCGGGATCCGTACGATCTTCGCCGCGTTGCCGCCGCACGCTCTCGTGGCCGACCTGCCGTGCTTCCACTTACCGCACAACGAACGGATCGTGGCCGTCGGGAACCGGATCCTGCGGGCGGTCGCCGCCGAGTGCAGGCTCACCGTTGTGCCGCTGCACGCGACGACGAAGCGGCCGGGGCTGCGCAGCGTTGCCACCCACGTGGCCAACGACCTGTTCCACCCGAACGACCGCGGCTATCGGGTCTGGGCCGAGGCGTTCCTCCCGGCGTTGAGCGAGGATATCGCACTGCTCGTTCCGGAGGACGCCGAGGAGTTCGCCGACCTGCGCGAGGGGTAGGTTCGCTCGGCCGTCGGGTGGGCGTGCGGACTGCGGTCAGGACCTGAGCGAGGACTCCGACCGGCGTCGGCCCGCGCCGATTGCCCGGGTGTCGGTGGCCGAAGCTAGGCTCGCAGGCATGGCCAGACCCGTTTCCTCCTTCCGCTGTACCGAGTGTGGCTGGACCACCCTGAAGTGGGCCGGGCGCTGCGGCGAGTGCCAGCAGTGGGGCACCGTGGTCGACATGACGGAGAAAGCGAGCCTCTCCCGCGCCGTCAAGCCCGTCGCCGTGATCGGGTCCGGCATTGCGCGTCCGATCACCCACGTGGACACCACCGCGGTTTCGCACTGGCCGACCGGCATCGGCGAGTTCGATCGGGTGCTCGGCGGCGGTATCGTGCCCGGCTCGGTCATCCTACTGAGCGGCGAGCCCGGCGTCGGCAAGTCCACGCTGCTCCTCGAGGTCGCCTCGAAAGCGGCGGCAGCGAAGTCCCGGGTGCTCTACGTGAGCGCCGAGGAATCGGTGAGCCAGGTGCGCCTGCGCGCCGAACGCACGGGGGCGCTGCAGCCCGAGCTGTTCATCGCCGCCGAGACCGACCTCGCGACCGTCCTCGGCCAGATCGACGCCGTACAGCCGAGCCTCGTCATCATCGACTCCGTGCAGACCGTCGCGAGCGGCCTTTCCGACGGGCTCCCCGGCCAACCGAGCCAGGTGCGCGAGGTCGCATCCACCCTCATCCGGGTCGCCAAGGACCGCAACCTGCCCATCCTCCTCGTCGGGCACGTCACCAAAGACGGCTCGATCGCCGGCCCCCGCCTGCTCGAGCACCTCGTCGACGTCGTCTGCCAGTTCGAGGGCGACCGGCAGACAGCGCTCCGCTTCGTGCGCGCACTCAAGAACCGCTTCGGGCCGACCGACGAGGTCGGCTGCTTCGAGATGACCGGGGAGGGCATCTCCGAGGTGCCCGACCCGAGCGGCCTGTTCCTCACCCGCGGCGGCGTCCTGGTGCCCGGCACTTGCGTCACGGTCGCCCTCGAGGGGCGGCGGGCGATGCCGGTCGAGGTGCAAGCACTCGTCATGCCGAGCTCGGCGCCGAACCCGCGCCGGGTGACCAACGGGGTGGACTCGTCGCGCGTCGCCATGATCATCGCGGTGCTCGAGCAGAGGGCTGAAGTGAAGGGCCTCGGGGCGTCGGATGTCTACGTGTCGACCGTGGGCGGCATCCGTCTGACCGAACCGGGCGCCGATCTCGCCATCGCGCTCGCGATCGCCTCGGCGGCGCGGAACAAGCCGATCGGGCACGACGTCGTCGCATTCGGCGAGATCAGCCTCGCCGGCGAGGTGCGACCGGTGTCGTCGGCGAAGCAGCGTGCGAGCGAGGCGGCTCGGCTCGGGTTCGTGACCCGGATCGACTCGGGTGCCGGGCGGCTGGACTCGGCGATCCTCCTCGCGCTGCGCGAGCCGGTCTCGGCACGGGACGCGGAGCTCGACGCGGCGTTCCGGTAGCGGGACCGTGCCGGCCGGGCAGGCACGGCATTCCGCGCGCGCCATTTGCGCCGCTTCGCGCCTGCCGCGCGCCACTTGCGCCGCTTCGCGCCAGGCATGCCTGGCGCGAAGCGGCGGAGTTGGTGCGCGACGCTCAGGCAGCCTCAGCGCAGGCGGGAAGACAGCGTGCGAGCGCAACCGCAGGGTGCGCCGCAGTCGCAGGCGCTATTAGCGCGCGGCCGAGGCCTGGATGGTCGCAGTGTGCACGACCTGGTTCCGGCCGTCGCGTTTGGCGACGTACAGGCGTACGTCTGCGGCCCGGAGGAGGTCCGAGGTCTGCACGCCGTCCTCGGGGGCGAGGGCGACCCCGATGCTCGCGGTGACGGGCAGCCCGGCGGTGATCGGGGTCCAGTCGTAGTCTGCGATGTCGCAGCGGGCTTCCTCGAAGCGTTCACGGGCCTCCGCCGCGTCGGCGCCGGGCAGGATCAGCAGGAATTCCTCCCCGCCGAGGCGGGCGGCGATCCCGCCCTTGACCCGGTTGGCGGCGCGCTTCAGGATCTCGCCGAGCTTGCGCAACACCTCGTCGCCGACCGCGTGGGACAGGGCGTCGTTGATGCGCTTGAAGTGGTCGATGTCGATCATCGCGATGGCGAAGCACGGGCCGCCCTCGCCCGACCGGATCGCGGCGATGCTCAGGTGCTCGTCGACGAAGCGCCGGTTGTGCAGGCTCGTGAGCGGGTCGCGCTCGGCGAGTTCCCGGTAGCGTTCGCTCTCGCGCCGCGACTCGGCGGTCTGGAACATGGCTTCGAGGATGCGCCCGCGGGCCTCGTTCTCGCTCGCGCTGAGCGCGACCGACTGGGCGTGGTAGCTCCGGTATGCCTCGAAGGCCCGACGGTAGTCGAGGTTTGCGGCATAGGACTCAGCCTGTTCTCGGGCGACCTCGGTGAGCCAGCGGACGAGACCGTGTCCGGCGGCGAGGGTGGCGCACTGGTCGATCACGCGCTGGGCCGCGTCGAGTCGTCCCTGGATCCGGTAGACCTCGGCGAGGGTGACCAGTGCTGCCGAGACCGCATCGGGGTTGGGATCGTCGTTGGCGGTTTCGATGGCCGGGAGCAGCATCCGCTCGGCTTCGTCGAGCCGCCCTGCGGTCAGGTAGACCCTGGCGATGGTGTCGCGCGCGTACATGCCGATCGGGCGGGAGTTCGCGGCAGACAGGGCGAGCAGCTGTTCCGCGGTCTCGAGGGCGGCCTCGGGGTTGTCGGCGAGGTACTCGGTATACGCGAGGTTGTTGAGGATCATGTAGCGGATGTTGGTGTCGGTGTCGTCGATGACGAGCCGCAGAGCCTCGTTGTAGCGACGCCGCGACTCGTCGAAGGATCCGGCGGAGCCGAGGGCGTCGGCCAGGCAGAGCCGCGCGGCGGCCCGCATCAGCGGCACCTCGCGCTCGTCGATCAGATCGTTGACGAGAACCGCGTGCTCGAGGGCGAGGGCCGGGTCGCCGACCATCTCGAACACCGAGCCGAGCACGTCGTGACAACGGGACTGCAGGGCGACCTCGCCGTGCCGCTCGGCCCAGGCGAGGATCTGCTGCACCTCGGCGGCGCTGCGGCTGGGGTCTCCGCGGGTGCGGCTGATGTTGGCCAGGAGCACGCGGAGACGCCGCGCGACAGCGCCCCGGCCCAGGCCCGTTTCGACGCGGCTATAGTCGACGGGCTCGCCGTTCGCGCCATCGACATCGACGACGCGCAGCTCGACCAGCCAGTCCCTCGCGGCCTGGTTGGCCTCGTCGCGGTCGATCCAGAAGAGGCGCTCGACGCGCGCCAGTCTCGCCTCGATCGACTCATTCGGCGGTGCGTTCATCGTGGCCTGCTCCCCGACAGGCGTGTGTTCCCGGCCTTCATTCTCC
This sequence comes from Cryobacterium sp. 10I5, assembly GCF_035019865.1. NCBI lineage: Bacteria > Bacillati > Actinomycetota > Actinomycetes > Micrococcales > Microbacteriaceae > Cryobacterium > Cryobacterium sp. 10I5. Next base: position 1,114 of record NZ_JASJVI010000119.1, on the reverse strand, counting down.
CCACCGGGAACCCTCTCTGAAAGAGGAAGAAACACTGTCGAGGCTCAGCCTAGCGCCCAGCCCAGACACCGGCGAATGGACGCCTCGGGATGCCGCCGATGCGGGGTTACCGGCTTAGGCGTGGTCTCCGGAATCGGTTTCCGGGAGGGTGCCGAGCGCGGCCATCAGGTCGTCAGGGGCCGCCTGCATCACGTGCGGGCCGGCGATGTCGAAGAAGACCATCTCGAGCACGTTCCGATGCACGGTGAGGAAGTCGCGCAGCCACTGGGCGTCGCCGACCATGACCTGAGGGTCCACTTCGTCAGGCACCATGCGGACGTAGTTCTCGGCGGAGGAGAAGAGCAGCAGCATCCGCTTGTCGGTGCCCTCGCGGCCGAAGACGCGCACCTGCTCGCCCTGCCCGTTGACGACGAGCTGCGGCACGATCACGACGTCGTTGCGCAGGGCGTATGCGACGGCTGCGACGTCCTGGTCGGCGAGGGCGGCGGCAAGAGCCACAGAGCGGGTCGGCGGCATCATGTCAGTCGGGTCAGTCGGGTCGGTCGGCTCATTCACGCCACCCATTCAATCATTCCGCAAGCACCGGCCGGGTACCGGAGCAGACTATTCCGCTCTGGGCTGACGTTCGGTACGGACAATCGTTCAGTCGAGGATGAACTGCTTGGGCGTCGTCGACGCGATGCCGTCGACGGAGACGGCGAGATGGTAGGAGGCTCCCCCGGCCGGGGCTGCCGTGCGGGTCGACTCGTCGCAGGTGGCGGCGTTGGAGCGCACCCGGTCCCACGTGATCGGTGTCGTCGAGCTCACGGGAACGCCCGGTTGCAGGGTCACATCGGCGTCGGCGGCCGCACTCTGGCAGTCGGTCGAGGTCCAGTAGATGTCCTGGCCGCTCGAGATCGTGAAGACCTGCTTCGAGGTGCCCGCGTTGATCACACACGGGACGGTGCCCTTGTTCGTGATACTGAGGGAGAGCTCGGGCTTCTGGCCGGGCTGGTACGAGACGGCGTCGGTCAGCGCCTCGACCGTGACGGCGGCCGGGTCGCAGGCGGCGGGGGCGGCGTCCGCGGCTGCGGCGGCGGCGGGAGCAGGAGCGTCAGTGCCGGCGGTCGGGGTC
>NZ_JASJVI010000118.1:0-8872 GCF_035019865.1 Cryobacterium sp. 10I5 | reverse complement strand
CCAAGGCGTCATCGCTGTCCGCAGTTAACGACCAGGTCAACGCCCTCTTCAAGTAAAGACCCCTCAGAAATCGCCGTGGGGGGGGGGGGGGGGGGGCCCCCCCCCCCCCCCCACGACGACGTCCTTGCCCTCCGCGTGCAGCCGCCTGCCCTCTTCGAGCATGGCGTAGGTCTTGCCGACGCCCGGTGCGGCGCCGAGCAGCACCCGCAGTCGGCCGCGTTTCATGTCACGCCTTTCAGCCCTGGTCAGGTCAGCCCTGGTCGGGCAGCGACTCGAGGGCGAGGTTCAGTTGGAGCACGTTGACGGTGGGTTCGCCCAGGAAACCAAGGTCCCGTCCCTGAATCCTAGACTCGACCAGGGCGCTGACTGTCGCGACGGGCAGGCCGCGGGCCGCAGAGACCCTGTTCACCTGGATCCGGGCGTACTCCGCGCTGATCTGGGGATCAAGCCCCGAAGCGGATGCCGTGAGAGCGTCAGCGGGGATCTGGGCGGCGGTCACGCCGTCGGACTTCTCGATTGCGGACTTCCGGTCGGCGATCGCGGCGATCAGGTCGGCGTTCTCCGGACCGAGGTTGCTGCCGCTGGAGGCCGCCGCGTCGTAGCCGTTGCCGGCTGCGGATGGCCGTGACTGGAACCATTCCGGAAGTGCGGCTCCGTCGGCATCCGTGAAGGACTGGCCGATCAGTGAGGAACCGACCACTCCGGAACTCCCGTGGATGAGGGAACCGTTGGCCTGGTTCGGCAGGGCGAGCTGCCCGAAGGCCGTGATCGCCAGGGGGTATGCGACACCGAGGATGACGGTGAAGACGAGCATGGCGCGAAGGGCGACGCCGTACTGGCGGGCCGAGTTGCGAGGGGAACTCATGGTGGAGGTGTCCGTTCCGTGGGAAGTGAGGGTGGGGAGAGGTCCGGAGGGGGTCAGAAACCAGGGAGCAGTGCGACGAAGAGGTCGACGAGCTTGATTCCGAGGAACGGCGCGATCACACCGCCGAGGCCGTAGACCAGCAGGTTGCGGCTGAGGACGCTCGCGGCGGCGGCAGGCCGGTAGGCGACGCCGCGGAGCGCGAGGGGGATCAGGACGACGATGATGATCGCGTTGAAGATGATGGCGGACAGGATCGCCGAGGCGGGCGAGTGCAGCTGCATCACGTTCAGCACGGCGAGGCCGGGGAAGACCCCCGCGAACATGGCCGGGATGATCGCGAAGTACTTGGCGATGTCGTTGGCGATCGAGAAGGTGGTCAGGGCGCCGCGGGTGATCAGCAGCTGTTTGCCGATTCGCACGATATCGATGAGCTTCGTCGGGTCGGAGTCGAGGTCGACCATGTTGCCGGCCTCTTTCGCGGCGCTCGTGCCGGTGTTCATCGCGACCCCGACGTCGGCCTGGGCGAGTGCCGGTGCGTCGTTCGTGCCGTCGCCCGTCATAGCGACGAGATTGCCGCCCTCCTGTTCGCGCCGGATGAGGGCGAGCTTGTCCTCGGGGGTGGCCTCGGCGAGGAAGTCGTCGACGCCGGCTTCCGCCGCGATCGTCTTCGCGGTGAGCGGATTGTCGCCGGTCACCATGATCGTGCGGATGCCCATGCTGCGCAGCTCGGCGAACCGTTCGGCGATGCCCTCCTTGACGATGTCCTTGAGGTACACCACTCCGAGGATCCGCCGCGCACCGGCTGCGCCGTCCGTAGCAGCGCCTGCTGGGCTGCCTGCGGCCACGACGAGCGGGGTGCCGCCGAGCTCGGAGATCCGTTCCACGGTCGCGTTCAGGTCGTCGAGCACCGTCGGCTCGACGGGGGTGGTTTCACGGACCCAGGCGAGCACGGCGGAGCCGGCGCCCTTGCGGATGAAGGAGCCGTCCGGCAGGTCGATCCCGCTCATCCGGGTCTGCGCGGTGAAGGGCACGACGACGGCGTCGAGGGTACCCGGAGTCCCGAACCCGGTTTCGATCGCAAGGTCGACGATCGACTTGCCTTCCGGGGTCGGGTCGCTCAGGGAAGAGAGCGCGGCTGCGTTGACCAGTTCGTCCCTGCCGACCCCGGCGAGCGGGGTGAACTCCCGCGCCTGCCGGTTGCCGTACGTGATCGTGCCGGTCTTGTCGAGGAGCAGGATCGTGACGTCGCCCGCAGCCTCGACCGCTCGTCCCGACATCGCCAGCACATTGCGCTGCACGAGCCGGTCCATCCCGGCGATGCCGATCGCGGAGAGCAGGGCGCCGATCGTGGTGGGGATCAGGCAGACGAGCAGGGCGACGAGGACGGGCAGGCTCACGGCGGCCGCGGAGTACCCGGCGATGGGGTTGAGGGTGAGGGTCACCACGAGGAACACGATCGACAGGCTCGCGAGCAGGATGTTGAGCGCGAGTTCGTTCGGGGTCTTCTGCCGCGAGGCGCCCTCGACGAGGGCGATCATGCGGTCGACGAAAGTCTCGCCCGGCTTGCTCGTGATGCGGACGACGATCCGGTCGGAGAGCACCCGGGTTCCGCCCGTGACGGCGCTCCGGTCGCCGCCGGACTCACGAACGACGGGCGCCGACTCTCCGGTGATCGCGGACTCGTCGATCGAGGCGATGCCCCAGATGATGTCGCCGTCTCCGGGGACGAGTTCCCCGGCGGTCACGATCACGGTGTCGCCGAGGGTGAGGTCGGCGGAGGAGACCGCGGAGACGCTGGCCCGCTCGGCCGCGGCATCCGCTGCCTCGTCATAGCCGGCCACGAGGTTGGCGTTCGTGCTGGTCCGGGTCTGGCGGAGGCTGTCCGCCTGCGCCTTGCCGCGGCCCTCGGCGACGGCTTCCGCCAGGTTGGCGAAGATCACGGTGAGCCAGAGCCAGAATGCGATGCCGACGGTGAAGCTCGCCGGCACGTCGCCGCCGCCCGAACGGGCAGGTCCGCCGAGGAAGGGTTCGACGATCGCGAGCAGCGTGGTGAGCGCGGCACCGACCTCGACGATGAACATGACCGGGTTTCGCCACATCAGGCGAGGGTCGAGCTTACGCGCCGCCATCGGGAGCGCGGCGACGAGCTGCCCCAGGTTGATCGCGCTCGATGCGCGTTTCGGCTGACGTTCCGTGGTGGGCGCCGGCCCCTCGCCCCGTGGCGTGGATGCTTCGGTGACTGTCGACATGATTACTGCTGCCCTTCCGCCGTGAAGTCCGGCGTGAGTGGTGACGAGGAGAGGAACGGGGGAGCCTGGGTGCCGGAAGCGGAGGTCATGGCTACTGCAGTCCTTCCGCGAGCGGGCCGAGCGCGAGGACGGGGAAGTATGTGAGCGCCGTGATGATGACCGTCACGCCGACGAGCAGCCCGACGAACTGCATGCGGTGGGTCGGCAGGGTACCGCGCGTCGCCGGAACCGTGTCCTGGGCGGAGAGTGCGCCGGCGAGGGCGAGCACGAGAACGATCGGCAGGAATCGGCCGAGGAGCATGGCAACGCCGAGCGCCGTGTTGAACCACGGTGTGTTGGCGGTCAGCCCGGCGAAGGCGGAGCCGTTGTTGTTGGCCGCCGAGGTGAAGGCGTAAAGCACCTCGGAGAGACCGTGCAGGCCGGGGTTCCAGATCGAGGTGGTCTCGACATCCGCTCGCACGGCGGGAATCGCGAAGCTCAGCGCCGTTCCGGCGAGGACGAGGGTCGGGGTGACCAGGATGTAGAGGCTCGCGATCTTGATCTCGCGCGGGCCGATCTTCTTGCCGAGGTATTCGGGAGTGCGGCCGACAAGCAGACCGGCGATGAAGACCGTGATCACGGCGAGGATGAGCATGCCGTAGAGCCCGGACCCGGTGCCGCCGGGGGCGACCTCGCCGAGCATCATGTTGAGCATCGGCATCAGCCCGCCGAGCGCCGTGAACGAGTCGTGCATGGAGTTCACCGCACCGGTCGAGGTGAGGGTCGACGCCGTCCCGAAGAGGGCGGAGCCGATAATGCCGAAGCGTTGTTCCTTGCCTTCCATGGCGCCGCCGGCCGCGAGCGGGGCCGTGCCGGCGCCGCCGAGTTCGAAGAGCGTGAGCGCGGTGAGGGAGACCACGAAGATGGCGGCCATCGCGCCGAGAATGGCGTAGCCCTGTTTTCTATCGCCGACGATCGTGCCGAAGGTGCGGGGCAGGCTGAACGGGATCGCGAGCATCAGAACGATCTGGAACATGCTCGTCCACGCGGTGGGGTTTTCGAACGGATGCGCCGAGTTCGCGTTGAAGAATCCGCCGCCGTTCGTGCCGAACATCTTGATCGCCTCCTGGGAGGCCACCGGCCCGCCGGGTATGGACTGGGTGGCACCCGTGATCGTCGTGACATCCGTGAAGCCGGAGAAGTTCTGGATGACACCGCCGGCGAGAAGCACGACCGCGGCGAGGATCGCCACCGGGAGCAGCAGGCGCAGCACCCCGCGGGTCAGGTCGACCCAGAAATTGCCGATCGTGCCCGTCCGGCGTTGAGCGAAGCCGCGCACCAGGGCTATCGCCACGGCGATGCCCACCGCGGCGGAGACGAAGTTCTGTACGGCCAGGCCGAGCATCTGCACCGAATAGCCCATGGTCACGTCGGGGGAGTATGACTGCCAGTTCGTGTTGGTCACGAACGAAACGGCCGTGTTGAACGACAGGCCCGACGGGATGGCCGGAAAACCCAGAGAATAGGGCAGCACCGCCTGGGCGCGCTGGATGACGTAGACGAAGAGCACCCCCATGAGGGAGAAAGCGAGCACACTGCGCAGGTAGGACTGCCAGGTCTGCTGTGACCGGGGATTGACCCCGACCAGGCGATAGAAACCGCGCTCGATCCGGAGGTCACGGGACGATTGGTAGAACGCCGCCATGTAGTCGCCGAGGGGGCGGTAGATGAGGGCGAGGATAAGCGCAAGGGTGAGCGCCTGGAGAACGGCGAACCAGAGGTCCATCAGAACCTTTCCGGCTTCACGAGGGCGAGTATGAGGTAACCCAGCGCGGCAACGGCGAGCAGCGCGCCGAGCAGGTCGAAGACGATCACAGCTTCTCGACTCCCTTGGCCACGAGGCCGATCAGGGCGAACACGGCGATCACGCCGAGAACGTAGACGATGTCAAGCACGAGGTCGGGCACGGGAGAACTCCATCCACACGGTGACCGCGCCGGTGCAGGCGCGGGTGCCCCGGGGTCGGAACCGGGGTACTCCACAGGATTACGCCGGATTCGGGGCGAGAACCGGGGTCCTCACGGTATCCATACGGCCCGCCGACGGAACCTAACGGTTTCTCTGCGCCGCCCTGCTGCGCTGCCCTGCCCTGCGCTGCCGCGCCTTGCCCCTGTGCCCCGCCCCGCCCTGGTGCGGTTCCCTGCGGTGAGCCGGTCGCTCGTCGCCGCGAGGGCCGTCGGTGCACGCTGACAGAATGGACAGGGTGTACATACTGGTCGCTCGAGGTGGGAACGGGGAGTTCCTCGTCGAGGTCCTGGACAACGATGGTGTGGCGCTCGGTGCCGCCCGTACAGTGCCGGCGACGGAGTTCCCCGGTTTCGTGCTTCACGAGGAACCCCGGTCCCCGCGCTGGGTCTGGGAGGACACCGCAAGCATCTACCCCGTCCTCCTCGAGGCCGGCGTCCGCGTCGAACGCGCCCAGGATCTGCGGCTCTGCCATGCGATCCTGCGCCACTCCGTGCTCACTGCCGGGAGCGACCTCGCGAGAGCGGAACCGAGCCGATGGGATGCCGCCCTCGCGGTCGTCGCGGAGACCCGCGATCCGGGGGCGACTCTTTTCGACCTGTTCGGAGAGGAGAGCGACGTCGACGCGGGCGGAGGCTTCGCGGACGCGGGCGCCGAGTTCCGGCTCCAGCTTGCGGCCGTCGCGGAGAGCGAGGAGCCGGGGCGGCTCCGCCTGCTGCTCGCCGCGGAATCCGCCGGCGCGCTCATCGCCGCCGAGATGCGCTTCGCCGGCCTGCCCTGGCGTACCGACGTTCATGACGAGCTGCTGACCAGGGTCCTCGGGCCGAGGGTCGGCCCCGGAATCCGGCCGGCGCTCCTCGAAAAACTGGTCGCACGCATCCGCCATGAACTCGACGACCCCCTTGTCAACCCGGATTCGCCGCCCGAGCTCATCCGCGCCCTGCGGCGGGCCGGGCTCGCCGTGACCTCGACGCGGGCGTGGGAACTCAAGGAACTCGACCATCCCGTGATCGAGCCCTTGCTGGAGTACAAGAAGCTCGCCCGGCTGCTGAGCGCCAACGGCTGGTACTGGATGGACACCTGGATCGTCGACGGCCGCTTCCACCCGGAGTATCTGCCGGGCGGGGTCGTGACCGGTCGGTGGGCGACCCGCGGCGGGGGAGCGCTGCAGCTGCCCAAACAGGTGCGCGGTGCCGTTGTCGCCGACTCCGGCTGGAAGCTCGTCGTCGCGGATGCCGCCCAACTGGAACCGCGCATCCTCGCAGCGCTCTCGGGAGACACGGCCATGGCGGATGCCGGGCGCGGTAGCGACCTCTACGCCGGCATCGTCGCGAGCGGCGTCGTCGAAACGCGCGCGCACGCCAAGGTCGCCATGCTCGGTGCGATGTACGGCGCGACGACGGGGGAGAGTGGGCGGCTGCTGCCCCGGCTCGCGCGAGCGTACCCGCGGGCGCTCGCGCTGACCGAGACCGCCGCGCGCGCGGGCGAGCGCGGCGACCAGGTCACGACCAGGCTCGGCCGATCGTCGCCGCCGCCGGGTGATGCCTGGTACGCCGCCCAGTCCCTGGCTTCCTCGGAGGGAGCCGGCGACGCTGATGAGCGCAGGGCCCGCACCCAGGCCAGGGACTGGGGCCGTTTCACCCGCAACTTCGTGGTGCAGGGGAGCGCGGCAGAGTGGGCGTTGTGCTGGATGGCTGAGATCCGGAGGGAACTCCGGAAGCTGTCCACCGAGGCTCAGGCACCCTCCGGGACCGGGTCAGGGTCAGGGTCAGGGTCTCGGTCGGGATCCGCGTCGGGATCCGGGTCCGGTTCTCCTTCCGGGAGTGGCGGCGCAGTGTTCGCCGACGCCCCGCATCTGGTGTTCTTCCTCCACGACGAGGTCATCGTGCACACTCCCGAGCATCTGGCGGCCCGGGTAGTGACCATTATCGAAGATGCTGCCGCCACGGCCGGCCGACACCTGTTCGGCACGTTCCCCGTCGACTTCCTGCTGACCGTTGCCACTGTCGACAACTACGGCGACGCGAAATAGTGCCCGTCGCGGCAATAAACTCCGGCCGGTGACGGTTGCATCCAAGGTACTCAGACGACGGGATGGCGCAGGAATGGCACATCAGGTAGAACACGGCAGCGTGGCTGACGGAACCGCGACCCAGGGCAGCGTGGATCAGAGCGGCACAGACGCCGCACTGGCAGAGCTGGCAGAATTCCGCGACGGTCGGACCCGTGCTGTCGTCGGGCCGCGAGGCAATCTCGCTCTCGTGAACACCCAGTGGATCACTGGTGATCCGGCGGTCGGCCAGCCGATTTGGGGCGTCCCCGGGCTGTGGGCGCCGCTCCCGGCCGGTGTGTCGGGCCTCTCCCTCACAGCGACAGCGAGCGACGGGATCATCGTCGACGGTGACGTGGTCGATGGTTCGGTGCTGGTCGCCGGACTCGACGCGATGCAGCCCTCGGGCATCCGCTTCAGCGAGACGCTCACGGGAACCGTGATCGCAGGCGAAGACGGCGGGTATGGCCTTCGGGTGTGGGATGCCGCCTCCGAGGGAATCCGCGACTTCGGTCGGATCGACGCGTTCCCCTTTGACCCGGAGTGGGTGGTCGAGGCGACCTTCACGCCGATCCCCGGGCGCGGCGAGGTCAGTATCGCGCACCTGCAGGACGAGGGGCGAACCCGCCAGCGTGCCCTGCCTGGCGAGATCACCTTCACCAGGGACGGCATCGACTACAACCTCGTGGCCTTCGAGGATGGGCCGAGTCTGCTCCTCGTGTTCGCCGACGCGACCAACGGGGTCAGCACGTACAGCGTCGGCAGATTCCTGCGTGTCTCACCGGAGGGCGACGGCACGATTCGCCTCGACTTCAATCGGGCCTACCTGCCTCCGTGTGCGTTCAGCTACAACTTCAACTGCCCGATCGCACCTGCCCAGAACCGTCTGGCCATCCCGATCGAGGCCGGCGAGCGCATGGTCCTGGCCGCGGACGGCACGCCACTTCACGACTGAGCCGATCGCCTCACCTTTCGCCGAGGTGCTTCAGCGGCTGCCTCGTCGACCGGTCGCGTCGTCGAGCGGAAGTGTCGTCCGTGGGCCGTGTCGTCGGCCGGCTGCGTCGTCCGTGGGCCGTGTCGTCGACCGGCTGCGTCGTCAATGGGCTGCGTCGTCCACCAGCAGTGTCGTTCACCGGAAGTGTCGGCGGTCTGCTGCCTCGTCCACCGGTAGCGTCACCGACCGGCAGTGTCGTCGACCGGCTCCGTCGTCCACCGATAGCATCTTCCAGTCGTTGCCTGTCCGGGGCGACCGCGTCGACGTTCGACGAGGCATTCCTTTCCTTGCGCCGCTTAGAAGGGTGTCGGGTCGTCGGTGTTGGGTTCGGGGTCGAGGTTCCAGACGTCCACGACCGGTGCCGGCGGTTTGGGCTCCGGTTGGGGTTTTCGGGGTGGTCTCATGTCGGCTGAGGGTTCGACGATGTAGCTGTACCCGGCCGGGGACGTCCACTCGATGCGCCCATCGCCGAGGTGTCTCGGCGACCATCTCGTGTAGCTCTTCACCGCGTGGTGGTACGGGCACAGATGGGCGAGGTTCATCGCGTCGGTCTCGCCGCCATGCTGCCACTCCACACTGTGATCCACATCCGACCGCTTCGCGGAGCGGCGGCAGCCGGGGAAGGTGCAGGTCTCATCCCGCACCTCGAGCCATTTCTTGAGCGCGGCCGGGACCTTGTAGGTGTCGCGTCCCATCGAGAGCACGACCCC
>NZ_JASJVI010000117.1:0-8875 GCF_035019865.1 Cryobacterium sp. 10I5 | reverse complement strand
GCGGGTGACCGGGAATTCGGGTCACCCGCGCTGTCTCGTTCAGGACCCGGGCGCGGATGTCCGGTCGAACTCATCGGGAGTGCGCCAGGAGTTCGAGTGGGAATCATCGCAAGCAGAACCATTCCCACCCCCTGGCTCGTTGGACCGTAATCGAATCGAGATCGGTCAAATGCGGAACGGGGGAACCGTACGGCTCGTGCCGGACAGTATGAAGTATGGGGATACAACACGTGGGGGAAATCGCGGTGTGGGCGTCGGCTCGCGACGGCAACGCGGACGCGTTCGCCGAACTGTTTGACCTGCATCGGGATCGCGTCTTTCGGCATGCTCTTCGTTTGGTCCGTTCCCAGCACGACGCAGAAGACATCACCGCTGCAGCGTTTCTCGAACTCTGGCGTCGGCGCGACGCCGTTCGCGTCGTTGAGGACAGCGTGATCGCCTGGTTGCTTGTCACGACGAACAATGTGGCACGCAACGTATCGCGAAGCCGAAGTCGTCATCAGGCCCTGATCGATCGGCTGCCTCGCGGGATGGACCAGGGGGAAGAGGCGTTTGATGCCGTCGACACTCGTATCGATGCGGAACACCGGGATACGACGATGAGGGGCGCGCTGGCTCGGCTCTCGATCGCTGATCAGAATGTGATCACCCTCTGCGTGGTCGAAGAACTCGGAGCAGCAGAAGCCGCTGCGGCGCTGGGCATTCCGATCGGCACGGTCAAATCACGTCTCTCCCGCGCGAAGGCGCGGCTCGCTCGGCTGGCGGGCGATGCTCTTGCGGCCGTATCGACGACAGGAGGTGCGCTGTGAACGACGAACCGACATTTGATCCGGATCGCAGTCGAGCGATCAGACAGATGCTGATCGAGACTGTCGATTCGGCTCCCGCCAGGCGCAGAACACATCGGGTCCGGGTGCTCGTCGGGATCATCATGCTCGCCGTGTTGACGGGCGGCGGCACGACCGCGCTCGCGCTCGCCGGTGGTGCACTGTTCACACCGGCACAGCCGGCCTCCTCGAGTGCTCCGTCCCCTGTCTTGCCAACCGCCACGACGACGGCAGTGCCAATCGCGCCGACGTCGGTTCCGAGCCCGACGCCCGCGGTCGCGACTCTTCCGATCGCACCACACGACGTGACCTCAGCGCCATCAGGTGCGTCCTGGTCGATCCAGTTGCCGGGAAGCAGCGAGTCGTGCGTGCAGCACACGTCCTACAGCATCGCGGACGGCTACGCGCTCTTCCAGGCGGGACCGAAGGAGGCCTCGGGCGATGAGCTCTCCCCGGGAGTTGGCCCTGATCCGTGCGACATGTCCGACGACGGGGTCACCCTCACTCTCGTCGACACGGCGACCGGAAGCCAGGTCTGGTCGCGCAGTTGGTCGTGGAATGGTTTCGCGAACCGCTATGCCGGGGTCGTCCCCGTCATCCTCGGCACCTCGGGTCGGATCCTGGTGAGGACCGTGGGACCCGAATTGCCCTCAGAGGTTCTCGACCTGGCATCAGGATCGACGGTCGGTTCGCTCGCGCTCGATACCGGCGAGAGCATCCGTTCCGCCCAGGCCGTCGCCGGTGACTCGGGGGAGGTGATCGCGACAATCGAGACGCTCGACTCCTCGCTGAACACGGCCGGCCCGTCGCGTGTCGCTCGATTCGATCCTCGCGACGCGTCGCATCCGGTCTGGTCGACGGTGGTCGATGGATCAGCGCTCAGCGCTCAGGTCGTGACCAACGGCATTTCCTATACCTCGCTGGAGTACAGCCCCACCGGGTGGCAGACCGCGCCTCCCGGGCAGATTCCCTACATGAACCACCTGCTCAACCTGTCAACGGGTGAGATCTCGTCGCGACCAGAGGCGCTCTCATATGACTTCTTCACCGGGTACACGATTCGCCCCGGTGGCTACGACACGACTGGCAACCCGCTCACACTGACCGGACTCGATGACGACGGAAACCAGATCTGGACTCGGAGCGTCCCTGCTGCCAGCTCTGTCGTGGAGGTAACGACGCCGCTCGTACGCCCGGGCAGTAGCGACCAGGTCGGAGTCGGTCGCGGAAGCAATCGGGTCGGAGACGGTCAATTCCTCGTTGTATCGCCGAACTCAGTCGCCCTGGTCGATGGCCTGACGAACGACACGATCTGGACGACGGGCCTGACGGGCTCCGCCGTCGACCAATCGCTGTACTCAGGCTTCGACGCTCTTCGTACCGAGGGGGCGACACTCATTGTCACCGCGACTTCCGGTACGGCATGCCGCTTGGATGCCACAACGGGGGCGGTACTCGCGAGTCTCTCGCCGAGCTACTGGCCCCCAACCGGAACGGTGGCGAGATACGAACTCCGAGATGGAACCGGAACCGCGACGAACATGCAGACCGGCGCGACCGAGTGGTCGGTTCCGTCGGACGCCGACGAGTGGTTCTTTGCGGGAGGGTATTTGGTTGCTCGAAGCGGCAACACCATCATCGGCCTCGGCTGAAACCCCGGTGAGTCCCGACGCAGCCCGCCGGGCTGAACCGGGCGGTCGGCTCATTCCGATCAGGCCGGGAGCACCGCGCGGAGCGTCGCGAGGATCGCCTCCGGGTTGAAGGACTCCGGGCTGCGGATCGCCTGGATCGAGGCGCCCTGGACCAGGGCGACCACCGTCGCCGCGAGCTCGTCGCCCTGGACGCGGGTCCCGGCGGCGACCTCACGACAGACCGGCGAGAACGCCGCGAGGTAGCGCCCGAAGCTCGCCTCGATGCGGGCGCGGAACAGGTCGTCACGGCGGGAGAAGTAGAACGCGAAGATCAGTTCGACCGCGGCGCGGTACTCAACCAGGCGCTCCAGCTCGACCCGGATCATCCGCTCGAGGCGGTCCCACGGCTCAAGCCGGGCCAGGTCGGAGTCGGACAGGGCGTCGAGCGTGCCATCGAGCAGCACACCCAGCAACGCCTCCAGCAGGCCGTCTTTCGACTGGAAGTGGAAGAACACGAGGCCCGTGGAGATGCCGGCCGCCGTGGCCACCCGGCGTGCGGTGACGGCATCGAGACCCTCGGCGAGGGCGATCTCATACGCCGCGGCGAGGATCGCGTCGCAGCGCTCCTGTTCGGGCTTCTTGGGGCCGCCCATCGATCAGGCGTCTTCCCCGGTGCGCCGGGAGGCGCGATACCGGCGCAACGCCAGCCAGGCGCCCGAGGACCAGAGCGCCCACAGCACCAGAACGGGCTGGAACAGCAACCGGATTGTGCGATCGAGGTCGGTGTTCAGCCCGAAGGAATCGGTGTGCGTCGCGAGCTGCGAGATGTTCCCGGGGAAGATGGCGACGAAGAACGCCGCGACGATCCAGCCGATCTGCACCCGGTACCGGCCCAGGGCGAGCAGGGAAGCGCCGAGGACGATCTCGACGACGCCGGACGCCAGGACGACGAAGTCTCCCGCGATCGGCAGCCAGGTGGGCACCTGGGCGAGGAAGGCCTCCCGGTTCACGGTGAGATGGCTGATGCCGGCAAGCAGGAGGAAGGCTCCCAGCGTCATCCTGAAGATGGTGCGCAGCACGGACGTGCGCTTCTTCTGAGGTGCGAGAAGGTTCATGCTGCGTCTTTCGTGGGGAGATGCCGGGGAGAATCGATGCTCCGACTCTACATTGACTACCCGGTCAATGACCACTTGGTCAATGACGGGACCCGGTACGGTCAGTCGGACCCGAAGTGTTCTCGATGGTTCGTGGGGGTGGTATCGAGGCGACGCCGGAACGCTCGGTTCATGGTTTCAGGGGTGCCGAACCCGCATGCTCGCGCGATCTCTTCCACGGTCAGCATCGTCGTCTCGAGAAGGCTGCACGCTGTCTCCATCCGCACCGCCTCCACATGCTCGGCGGGCGTGATGCCCACCTCGGACTTGAACACCCGACTGAACTGGCGCTCAGAGAGGTGGGCGCGAGACGCCATACCGGAGATGGAGAGATCGGCGGTCAGGTTGTCAGGGAGCCAGGCCAAGACCTCGCGGATGGGTTCGTCGGTCGCGGACTGTGCGGCCAGCAGCGCTGAGAACTGCGCCTGGCCGCCCGAGCGGCGGAGGTATACGACAAGGCGCCGCGCTACGGTCGCAGCGGCCTTGCGGCCATGGTCGTCGGCAACCAGCGCCAAGGCCAAGTCGATTCCGGCCGTGACGCCGGCCGAGGTCCAGACGTTGCCGTCCTGCACATAGATGGCATTCGGGTCGACAGTGACCTCCGGGTAGGCCCGCTCAAGCACCTCGCACTCGGCCCAGTGGGTGGTCGCGCGGCGACCGTCCAGAAGGCCCGCGGCAGCGAGTAGAAACGCGCCTGAGCACACGGATGCGACCCGCCGCGAGTCCAATGCCAGCCGCCGGATGCTGTCGACCAGCCTCGGATCACCCGCGGCCTCCTCCATGTCGCGGCCCCCGGCGACCACGAGAGTGTCGATGGGTCCGACCACCGCGTTGATCGGTTCCGTCGCGAACTCGAGGCCGCTCGTCGACAGCACCGGCCCGCCATCGGTACTCACCAGTTCCGTGGTGTACCGAGCGATCGGCAGGAACCGCGAGGCGGTGGAAAACACCTCAAGGGGCCCGGTCACGTCGAGGATCTGCACAGACGGAAACCCGACGATCACGATGCGTGGTTCGCTCACTGTCTTCCTCCGTGGCCGAGATCGTCAACAGCGTGTCCTAGGCGAGCCGACAACCGAACCCTACCGTGAAGTCATACCCGGAAACATGACGTCGGCGCGGCGAATCCGCGACTCCCCTACCTTTCCGAGTTCCTTTCGCGCCTCACCCGCTGACCACGCCCGTGCCCACTCACCAGGAGATCGTCATGTCAAAAATCGCCCGCCGAATCGGCAGCATCACACTCGCCACGACCCTCACCATCACCGCCTTCGCCGCCATCGCGGTCACCGGATTGTCCCAATCGAGCGCTGAGACGGCCTCCGCGGCAAGCCTCGGGGCGCCACCCCCTGGGCCGGGTACAGAGCCACTCCACGGGCAGTTCGTCGTTGCGGTCGTTCTCGGTCAGTCCGGATCCGACACTGCCGACGTATTCGCGCCATATGACGTTCTGGCCAGTTCACCCGGTTTCTTCGTCTACACGATTGCCGCCTCCGCCGCCCCGGCGGTCGTCGACGGTGGCCTGTCGGTCGTGCCGGCCCACACGTTTGCCGAGGTGGCGGAAGGCACCGCACCTACGCCTGACCTGGTCGTGGTGCCGGCCGTGAATAGTCCGGCGGGGCCCGAGGAGGCCCCGGCGCGCGAATTCATCGCCACCCAGTACAACGCGGGCGCTCGCATCCTCGGCATTTGTGCGGGCTCCCGGCTGCTCGCAGCCTCCGGAGTCCTCGATAGGCTGCGCGCGACGTCCCATTGGTCCCGAATCGCCGCGCTCAGAACCTCGAACCCCGAGGTTTCCTGGGTCACCGGACAGCGCTACGTCCAGGACGGCCGCGTAACCACTACCGGTGGCGTGACCTCCAGCATCCCCGGCTCACTCAAAGTCATCGCCGACATGGCCGGTGACACGGAAGCCAACCGGGTCGGCGAGTCCATCGGCTACCCGGGCTGGAAACTGGATGGCCCGACTGCGATGCCCATCAAAGACTTCAGGTTCGAAGACGCTGCCTTTTTCTTGAATACAGCATTCCCCTGGGGGCGACCGAGGGTTGCCGTCGAGCTGAAAGATGGCGTCGATGAGATCGATGCCGCTGCACTCTTCGAGGTCTATGGATACTCACAAGGCGCCACCACCTCCGCCCTGTCGGCAAAAGGGTTCGTCACGACCAGGCACGGCCTCGTTGTGAAAACGTCGATTCTCGATGGCGCGACGAGCACGGTGGTTGCCGGCGAACTCGGTGCACCAGGAAGCCCGCAGGGCTTCGACGCCGCCTTCGAACTACTGTCGCGGAGCAGCAGTTCGTCGGTTGTTCAGTCCGTGTCCAAGATGATCGAGTACCCCCTCGATCAGGTCCGACAGGAGAGGGCACCGCTGATCGCGCAAGCCCGCACGTCGCTGCTCCTGGCTCTCGGCCTCTTGCTTGCGGTCGGCGTCGGAATGCTGCCCACCATCATCCTCGGCGTCGTCCGACGCCGGATGAGGGCTCGCGCCTGATCGCGCAGAGCGCACCTGACTATGGACGGCGAGACTGACCGGCCATTCCAGTGACTCGAGCTAGCCGCTTTTACGCGACCGAAGTAGGTTGACACGAACGCGCCACTGGTTCGCCCAACGAAGGAGATGTTCCTTGCCGTCATTCACAAGGCTCCACACCGCCGCCATCGCGGGGTTGTCCGTGCTGGCACTCACGTCCATCGGGACGGGCAGTGCCGCGGCCCTCGGCACGCACGCGAGCACAGCAAGCTCGAACGGTGCCGCGTACACGGCAGGGGCTCCCGGGAGCGGCGACCCGTACTTTCCTTACGACGGCAACGGCGGTTACGACGTGCTGCACTACGACCTCGCCCTCCGGTACGCGCCGCCGACGGACCCCGCGGCTCTCGTGGGAAAGCTCAACGGCGTCGCGACCATCACGCTCCGCGCGAAGCAGAACCTGCAGTCGCTCAACTTCGATTTGCGCGGTCTCGACGTCACGTCGGTGCGGGTAGACGGCAAGGCGGAGACGCACGGGAAATCGGCGGACAAGGGGAGCGCCGAATGGTCACAGACCCAGGACGACGCGAACCGATACTGGGAGCTCACCGTCGGTCTGCTGCCGAAGCTCCGGGAGGGACAGTTGACAACGATCACCATCGAATACGGGGGAAGCACCGGGCGTCCGCTGGACACAACGGGCGCCCTCTATGGGTGGGTCACGACTGCGGATGGCGCGATGGTGGTGAACGAGCCCGATGGCGCCTCGACCTGGTACCCCGTGAACGACGACCCCCAAGACAAGGCCACGTATTCGTTCCACATCACGGTGCTGGCTGGAAAGACGGCCATTGCGAATGGTCTGGCCGACGGCCGGCCACGGACCAAAGCCGGGTGGACCACCTGGTCGTGGGAGGCCACGGACCCGATGTCCAGCTACCTGGCGACGGCGACAGTCGGCGACTTCACCCTGACCAACGATAAGGGTCCACACGGACTCCCGATCGTCAATGCCATCGACTCGGGCGTGACGGGCGCGGGTCTTGCGGAGACGAAGGCGGCACTCGCGCTTCAGCCCCAGATGATTGCCTTCCTCGAGGGCCAGTTCGGGCGCTACCCATTTGAGGCTTTCGGCGCGATTGTCGACGACGATTCAGTCGACTATGCCCTGGAGACTCAAACCCGGCCCGTCTACTCGCAGGTTGCGGACGAAGCGACAGTGGTCCATGAACTCGGGCACCAATGGTTCGGCGATTCGGTGACGCCCTCGGACTGGAAGGACATCTGGCTGAACGAAGGCTGGGCCACCTACATCGAATGGCTGTGGGCTGAGCATCAAGGCACCGCAACGATTCCGGCGCAGTTTGCCGATGCGGTGTCCTACCTGGACGCGAACAACGGCTGGACGCTCAACATCGCGGACCCCGGTCGCGACGAACTCTTCTCGGCTCCGGTCTACCTGCGGGGAGCGGCCGCACTCCAGGCGCTGCGCGAGAAGGTCGGTGACAAGGCGTTCTTCGCGGGCGCCCGCTTGTGGTTGAACCGGTACAAGGGCTCTACGGCGACCACGGCAGACTTCCAAGCCGTGATGGAGAAGACCTCAGGCCAATCGCTGACGACCTTCTTCAACGAGTGGCTGCGTCAAAACGTCCGCCCGACGATGCCGCAGCTGCAGGCAGGGACCTCGGCGGGCCCGAGCAATGCGTCCCCGGGACCGGCCGCATCCGACCTCAACAACGGTCACCGGGAGGCTCGTTGACGAGTGCCCTGCCGAAAGCCTCCGGCACTCTGGGCGACAGTCCTGGACAGGGGGCCATCTGTGCCGACGGAACCTGCTGGCCCGGTTCCTGTCCGTGAATGCAGCGACGGGGCCCGGGACATCGTGTCCCGGGCCCCGCGCATGGCTCGTCGGCTCGGTCAGCTCAGCAGGCCGGACTCCTTGAGCAGCTCGCCGATCTCGGTGTTCTTGATCTGCTTCATCAGCAGATCGCGGACCATGGCCGGGCCGGGCACCTCGATCTCCTTGCCATCACGCAGCAGGCTGGCGGCGGCGAGCAGCGTACGCACGTCGTAGGTGGAGTTGAAGACCTCCGGCACGCCTCTGTCGATGCCGAGCAGCTGGTAGGTCGCCTCCATCGCGGTGCGCACCGAGTACTCGATGGTGAAGATCGTGTCCCGGGAGGGTGTCTCGGCGAACTGGCCGAGGAACGCGAAGTTGACGGCGCCGGCCGGGACCACGTCGGGCCGGTCACCCGCCTGCCGGGGCATGAAGAACGCCGTGACGTAGGGCATCATCACCGGCACGCAGGTGGCACTGTTCGCCGCGAGCTCGGGGATGTCGGCCACGGGGACACCCATGTGGTACAGCCACTCTTGGGTGATCTCCTCGCCAGTGCACTCCTGCATCGACTTCTTCACGTAGTCGCCGGGGACGTCGCCCAACAGCGAGTACACCCAGACCACGATCTGGTCCTCGGGTTGCTTTTTGAAGTGCGGCTGGCGGTTGACTGTCCAGCTGAGCAGCCAGGCGGAGTCCTGGGCCGTGACGATCCCTCCGGTGACGGTCTTGCCGCCGAACGGCGAACGCTTGGCGATCTTCTCGATGTAGGCGGGGATACGCGTGTCGAGCGTGGTGACGGTGGCCGACTGCCACTTGCTCTCCTGGATGTGTGCGCCGAACACGTCCGGGTGCCCGAATGACGGGTCCTTTGCAGCCAACCGCCGCCAGAGGTCCCAGGCCGGGGCCGGTCCCTCGTCGAGCTTCGCCGCTGTGTGCTGGTCGCCGTTGTC
>NZ_JASJVI010000116.1:0-8911 GCF_035019865.1 Cryobacterium sp. 10I5 | reverse complement strand
CCACCCACCTTCCGCGAGAGCGGAGATATGGCCCTTTCGGCGCCGCTGAAGGGGCCTAATTCGTACTCTCGCGGAGTAGCGACGGGGTGCGTGGGGGAGACTGGGGGGATGAGCAGGTCAGAAGTGCAGCATCCGTCGGTCACACTGAAACTGAGTGGGATGGTCGCGGAAATACAGCCGGACCGGTTCGTTCCGGGGAGCTTCGAGCTCATCGTCGACGGCACGCCACAGTCGCACGTGAACATCGACAACCCCGACGAGCTGTTCTTCGAGTACGTGCAGCGGATCGGGCATGTCATCGACCTGCTCGGCGACGTGGGCGAAGCGATCACGGCCGTGCACCTCGGCGCGGGCGCGCTCACGCTCCCCCGGTACGTCGAGGCGACGCGGCCCGGCTCACGGCAGCAGGTCGTCGAGATCGAGAGCGACCTGATCGACTTCGTGCGGGCCGAGCTGCCCTGGGACAAACGCGCGAACCTGCGGGTGCGGCACGGCGACGCCCGCGAGGTGCTCGCGAAGCTGCCGGCCGGGCTGCACGGTACGACCGACCTCGTCGTCGTCGACATCTTCTCGGGCGCGCGCACCCCCGCCCACGTGACAAGCCGCGAATTCTACGAGCTCGCCCGGCCGTTGCTGAGCCCGCGCGGGGTGCTCGTCGTGAACGTCGCCGACGGGCCGGGGCTCGCCTTCGCGCGCGCGCAGGCGGCGACGCTCTCCGCGGTGTTCCCGCACGTGATCGGCCTCGCCGAGACCCAGGTACTCAAGGGGCGCCGGTTCGGAAACATCGTGCTCGTCGCGACGCTCTCGCCGGTCGACCTGACCTGGGTGCCGCGGCTGCTCGCCGGCGGCCCGCACCCGGCCAAGGTCGTCGAGGGCGCGGAGCTGCGCCAGTTCATGGCGACCGCGCTCGTGACCACGGATGCGACGGCGACGCCGTCCCCGCTGCCCGGCCGCACGGTATTCCAGATCGGCAACTGAGCCGGAGCGGGACATGAACGTTTGGTGACGTTGCGGCCCCACGAAAGGGCCCCCGGCGACGAAGACAAATCGTTGCAATAAAAAACCCGATCGAGGCCGAAAATGCCACTAGGCTCCGAGACACTGTCGTGCACGGTAGCGCGCTGATCTCCGGGGGTCCAAGCGATGTCTGCTGTCGAGTTCGAACGTGTGTCCTTTTCCGAGCGGCTACGCCGCAGCGTGTCGCCGATGATGCTGCTGCGCACTGCGGGCGTTGCCGCCGCCTCCGTGGTGGCCGGCCCCCTCGTGCTGATGGTCTTCCTCCTGCTCGGTGGCACCTTCGTCGGCGGTCGGCTGGCCGAAACGGCCGACGGCGCACTCGTCTGGGCCACGATCGTCACCACGCTCATCACCGTCGTCAGTGCCGCGCTCCTGGTCTTCGGCATCGTCGCGGTCGGCGTCCTGCACCGCCGGGCCCACCTCCCCCAGGGTGTTCGCGCGAGCGCACCCCGGGTCGGCCGCTCCCTGCTCGTCGCGGCGCGCGCCTTTCCCCGGCTCGCGCTCGCCCTGCTGCTGACGGTCCTCGCCCTGGTGCTCGTCACGATCCTGGCGCTTCCCGCGAGCGCTGCGTCCCTGATCCTGGCCGGTGTCCTGTTCGTGCGGAACGCCCGCGTGCGCGAGCCGGAGGGGACGCGCTTCACCCGCGGCACCCGCATCGCCCTCGTAGCCGCCATCCCGTCCGTTCCGACGCTGGCCCTCCTCCTCCTCCTGCCCGCCCTGCTCGCGGCAACTCTCGACGCTCCCCGCTCCCTCCGAGCGCTTGTCCGCACCGCGATCGTCGGCCTGCGCAAGCGCCTAGTCCCCCTGCTTTTCTTCGTCGTCGTGGGCGCCGGAGTATCCGCCGCCCTCACCTGGGCCGGCACCGCTGCATCACGCGCGATCGACGGCGACGGCACCAGCGCCACCGGGCTGCTCGTGCTCGCGGCAATCCTCGCGGCGCTGCTCGCCCTCACCGGGATGGCACTCGCCGTCATCGTCGCGGCCGTGCCCGGCGCATCCGCCGCGACGGTCGCAGGCACGAGCGCACCGCGCCGCCCGTGGCAGCGCACCCTGCCCCTGACGGCCGCCGGCGGGCGGGTCGCCATGCTCGTGGTCGTCGCCCTCGTCGCCGGCGTCGTTCCGGCCGTCACCGTGGCGGCACCCGCCCAGGCGGCCAGCGTCACCCCGTCGTCGGCGGTCGCCCCCGCACTGATCGAACCCGTGCTCAGCATCGGATTCGACGGCTATGGCGCGACACCCGTCCTTTCGGCAGAGGTCACCGTCCCGGACGGCGACCCGCTGGGCACCGTGCAGTTCCTCGACGGCGCCGTCCCCCTCGGAGCCCGGGTCACCCTGGCCCTCGCGCCCGGCGACCCGCACGTCGCCCGCGCCTCCCTGAGCGGCATGGCTCCGCTCGATCCGGGCTCACATCCGCTCAGCTTCAGCTTCGAACCGGCCGGCACCGCCGTCGCCCCTGGCACCTCGAACGTGCACATCTGGTCGTTCCTCGCCGACACCGAGGTCACCATCAGCACGGATGCCGCCGCCGCGGTGAACGGACCGGCCACCGTGACCGTGACGGTCGCGCCGACCTACTCCACGTCGATGAAGCCGGACGGAACCGTCGACCTCACGATTGACGGGACCACCGAGACCCTCACGCTCGTGGACGGCTCGGCAGAGAAGCAGGTCACGCTCCTTCTCGATCCGTACATCACCGCCGACTACGCGGGATCCGCCCTGTTCAAGCCCAGCTCCGGCACCTACCAGGTCGGCGCGGTCATCGTCCCTGATCCGACCCAGATCGTCGCCACCGTCTACAACCCGCCGTTCACCCTCGGGACGGTGATCAACGCCTCCGCCGTCGTGACGGCGCCGAACGCCGACTACGGCACCGTGGTGAAGGGGACGATCCAGGTCTGGGCGGGCCAGACCCTGCTCACCGAGTCGTCCAAGCTGACCCAGACGCTCAGCATCCCCACGACCGCCCTCCACGCGGGAAGCACCGACCTGCGCTTCGCCTTCGTTCCGGCCACGGGATTCGAGGCCTCCGAGACCATCTCGACGATCACCATGGCCCCGGCACGCACGAGCGTCTCCGCCGGCCTGCAGCCGGCCTCCTCCCCGACCCTGGTGCCGCGCGGAAGCGCCCACGCGATGACCGTCGACGTCACCTCGGACCTGGACGGACCGCGCACGGTCGAGGTGCGCAACACCCGCACCTCCGCCCTCGTGGCCACCGGTACCGTCACCGTGACCGGCCAGCACGGCACCGGAAGCGTGCTTCTCACGGGACTCCTGCCGATCGGCAGCTACACGCTGGCGGCGACCGTGGTCGGCGACACCGACCACGCCCCGGCCACATCCGCAGGCCAGACCGTCTCGATCGGCGCCGGGCTCACGAGCACCACGCTCACCATCTCGGCCGGCGCCGCGACGGTCGACACGGTGGAGATCGGCACCCCCGTCACGCTCGTCGCCACGACGACGGCGGCCGCAGGCGAGACGACCCTGCCCGGCGCCGTGACCTTCACGCTGCCGGACCGTTCCTCCGCACGAGTGGCCCTCGCCGCCGACGGCACGGCCCGCTACACGTTCACTCCGACCCAGGCGAGCACCGTCGCCGTGCAGGCCTCCTACTTCGACACGACGTCTCAGTACGAGCCGTCGAACGCGACCGGTGCGCTGACGGTCGCGTTGGCAATCGCCTCGACCCCCGTCGCCGTCTGGACGGGCGACCTCACCCCGAGCGACCGCACCCTCACCCTCACCTATGCGGCGGCACCGAACCGCGCCGTGCCGACCGGCGGCATCCGCATCCTGGATGCCTCAGGCGGCATCCTCGCCACGGGCAACCTGGCAGACGGCTCGGTCACCCTGCGGCTGTCCGCACCCGGTGCGCACCCCGCGCTCCGCGCCGAATACACCGGCGACGGCCTCTATGCCACCCGCAGCGACGTGCTGCCGGTCTCCGAGCTGCAGAACTACACCCCTGTCCTCACCGTCGGAGCCCCCGCCTCTGCGCCGCTCGGCACCGCCTTCCCGGTCACGGTCGACCTGAGCGGCGTTCCGCTCGACCTCGTGACCCAGGTGAACCTCACGGCGACGGGCCCGGATGCGACGGTCAGCGACCTCGGCACGATCACCCTCGACCCGGCCGGCCACGGCACCGCGGCTCCCACCCTGCTCGTCGCCGGGGCCCACGGCATCCGTGCTGTGGTCACCTTCACCGCGGCGAGTGAACTGGCGCCTGCCGCTTCGGACCCCGCCGTCACGACCGTGCAGCCGGTTCCCGTCCCCCAGCTCACGGTCTCCCGGACCGACCCCGGCGCAGCGCTCGTCGCCGGCGGTTCCGTCGAGCTGACCGTCACCGCCGCCTGGCTCTCCTTTTCGTCGACGGGACTCGCCGCCGGCACACGAGCGGATCTTCTGGACGCCACCGGCACGGTGATCGGCACCACGCAACTGTTCCGCTCCACGGAGGGACTGAGCGGAACGGTGACCGTCGCCCACCTCCGCGGAGGCACCCTGGCCGTGCACGCCAGCGTCGAGTACGGGCCGTTGAGGGCCACAACGTCGAGCCCGGTCCTCAACCTCGCGGTCAGCGCGCCCACGACCGACCTGTCCCTGGCTGTTCAGCCGGTCACGGTCGGCGACAGCCTCACGGTCACGGTCACGGCGGAGCCGAGCAGCACCCTGACGGGGTCCTCCCGTTCGGTGCCCGCGACGGTCACCGTGCTGGGCACCGACTATCCCCTGAACCTGACCCGCAGCGGCGCCACCGGGTTCTTCCGCGGCACGGTCGCGGTCCCCACCCTGCACGCCGGATCCCTCGCCGTGGCAGCGTCCACACCGGGTGACGGTGTCGACACGAGTGCCGCGACGGCGGACCTGACCGCCACCGTGGACAAACGCGCCACGAGCGTCGCGGTGATCGTTCCGGACGGCGCGCGTGCGGGCGACGCCC
Organism: Cryobacterium sp. 10I5; assembly: GCF_035019865.1. Lineage (NCBI taxonomy): Bacteria > Bacillati > Actinomycetota > Actinomycetes > Micrococcales > Microbacteriaceae > Cryobacterium > Cryobacterium sp. 10I5. The sequence goes on along the minus strand of NZ_JASJVI010000116.1, from coordinate 3,948 downwards.
TCGCGGTCTCCGCGCGGGTGCTGCAGGCCGGCTCCCAGACCAGCCCCGCGCCCACCGGCACGATCGTCCTCTCCGGTTCGCCGGACATCCGCTGTAGCGCGAACGGGACCGGCGGATGCACCCTGCCCGGGGCATCCGTGCGGATGGGCGAGAACACCCTGTACGCGCGCTACGACGGCGACGCCGACAACGAAGCGTCGAACAGTGCGACGACGTTCACCGCGTCAGCACGGGGCACGAACCTCGCGGTGACGTTCTCCCCGACCGTGGACGAGTGGGTGTACGGCGAGCCGATCACCGCCACCTGGACCACCACGACGACCGGTTCCGCCGCCGTCGGCCGGGTGTACTTCGACCTTCCCGGCGTCGGATGCAACGGGCCCGCGCTCGCGGGCAGCTGCACGCTCACCCCGGTGACGACCGCCCAGTTCGCCCCCGTCAGCACCGAGTACAGCGTCACCTTCATCTCGCGGGACGACGCCCCCGGCGCCGTTGTGAGCGGAACGGCCGACGCCAGGCTGTGTGCGTACCCGATCGTTTCCGGAACCGTCGACTACGGCAACTCCGTGCGCTGCGGCGACGACAAGCTCGGCGTCGTCACCGGCAGCGTGGTGAGCGCCACGGCATACGCGCACGCCGACTACGCCGTCGACAGCTGGACGATCGACGGCGTCCTTCAGGCGGTCAGAGTGGTCGGCGAGCTCGTTCGGCCGGTGACCGGTCAGACCCTCCGGTTCGTCGTGACCGGTTTCAATGAGGTCCGCTATACCGAGCACTACGCGCCGACCTGCTTCACCCTGAAACTGACTCCCACGGTGGACTGGGGCCTGCTCGACCCCTACGCGCAGGGCTGGGCACGCGCGATGACCCGGCCGAACTGCGCGAGTCCGTACGCGTCCACTCCCCAGGAGCTGGCCGACCAGAAGGCCGGCTCCCCCCGCTACGCGGCGGGCACCGTCGTGACCATGATGCTCGTCCCCGCCAATCTCCCCGGAGACTCCCGAGCCAGCGAGTTCGTTCTCGACACGCTCACCGGAGCCACCCGCACCGGCGACCTCTACGCCCAGGTCGTGATGGACGCCGATCGAGCGGTCGCCGCCACATTCCGCGTCAAGGCCTGCACGGTGGTCGACCTCCCCGTCACCGAGGGCGGCAGCGTCGCGGTGACAGCCGCCGATCGGCCTTCCACCAGCTGGGGCCTGAAGCCCTCGTCCGGAGCCTGCACCGTCGGCGGCGAGGCCGGATACGTTCCCGGAACGAAGATCACCGTCGTGGCCACCGCGAAGCCCACCGCAACGTTCGGTTCGTGGCTCGGCGGCTCGTCACGCGACAACACCCCGACGACGCTGCTGGCGGCTCCGACCGGACAGCTGCTCAAAAGCGGTGCCACCACCGCGACGACACAACTCACCGTGCCCTGGGCTGACAGGTTCCAGGTCGGAGCCCAGTTCAGCATGGTCAAGTGCGTGACGGTCACCGTCGTCTCGAAAGCGATCCGCGACTACTTCGCCGCGCGCACGGGCGAGCCCGCCGGCGCCTCGTGGGCACACGACGGCCCCCTCACGCAGTGCGGTGACGTCGCATCCACGACCACGACCAGCAACAGCGCACTCGGCGGCTACCACGTGGTCACCACCACGGACTCGATGGTCGCCACGGGACGCCTGCACCTGACCACGACGGAACCGGAATACGCCATCATGGGCTGGCGCGGCTACACCGGTAACACCGCCTCGGTGCGCTGGAGCAGCAGCACCCAGCAGGGTGTCGTCTGGAACGGCAACCAGGGGACTTCCGGGGGAACGGAGATCGATCTGGCGCGGGTCAACAGCGCCATCACGCTGACCGCCGGCTGGTACAACACGAGCTGCAAGCCACCCATCGTGAACCTTCCGCAGGGCGGCTCCTACATGATCGCTCCCCTGTCGGCCGACGAGAGCTATTGCGAACGCGCCGGCGAACTGCCCCGGGGCCAGGCCGGGTACCTGCTGCCCGCCGCCATCGCCGGGTCCCCCAACCTCGTCCCGATCACGAGCCTGGTGAACGCCTCGGGCCTGGACGAAATGGCGGAGTTCGGCACCTCCCAGGGCTTCTTCGAAGGTCGCGCCAAGGTCTATGGCGGCGGCAGCTATCGCCTCGAGTACTGCGCGCCCATCGGGCTGAACGTTCGGGTCATCGACGATTCGGGCCAGGCATCCGCCCTCGACCCGGAGACCGCCAAGAAGATCGTCGTCGACGACGGCGGATGCCCGCCTCTCTATTCGCGCCCCGGCCGCACCGTGACCACCGCCGTGACCGTTGCCGGGCAGTACACCTACTCGGTGGGGGGAAGCACCGACGGCACCGGCCCGACACGCGTGGTGGATGCCCAGGGCAACGTCTCCGGCCCGAACACCCTCGACCTGACGATCATCTGCTACACGATCTCCGGGAAGGACTTGTCGGCGACCACGCCCGGCAACTGCCCGGGAGGGGCCGGCAACCGGTACAAGCGCGGGACCACAGTGCAACTGCAGGCCGAGGACATCGAAGGCAACCGCTTCGACGGCTGGGACTACGCCGACGCGTCGAGGGACCAGACCGCGTGGGTGATCATGGACAGGGACCGCTACGTCGAGGCCAAGATACACCGCTACAGCACCCGCGAGAAGGTCGGCAACTGGTTCAGTTCGATCAGCCAACGCATGCTCGCCGCCGTGATCACCGTCGCGACGGGGGTGTCCCTCGCCCAGTTGATGGTCGCCAAGGTCGCCGCCGTCGGGCTGAAACTCGCGGCAGCCGGCCTCAGGGCCGCGGGAGCCGGTGGTGCGGTCGCCGACGCGATCGACAAGGCCGGAACGGTCATCCAGGCACAGGTCGACCTCGCGATGCTCGCGACGAAGTGCCTCAACGACTGGGCGAACGGCAAGGGCGAGATCCTCACCCTGCCGTCCTCGAACAGCGCGACACCCACGCTGGGCGCCGGCGCGGGGCTCGGCCCGAACGCGACGGCCGAGGACATCTTCAACGCCGCCAAGGCCGACCTCCAGACCCGGATCGCCGCGAAAACGGGGTACAGCGGCGCGGTGCCGATCGGGGCGGTGACGAGTGACGTGGGAACGTTCATGAATGTCGTCGGATCGTTCGGCGAGAACCTCAGCCTGTACGGCTCGGACGCAAAGACGAACTGGAGCAGCTACGAGGCGTCGATGAAGGCGTGCATGGCCGAGGGAGTCGACTCCTACGTCAAGGACACGTACACGGGGTACTAGCGGGGTGCGGCGAGCGGACCGGGGCCGGGCCGGAGAGTTCGCCGGCACACCCCCGTACGGGTGTCGCCGCGGCACGGTCGGGATATCCTGTTAGGGAACCCGATCGTCCGCGGCACACCCGGCCGCCCTTGCCTCTGGACTACACCCTGCCCATCATCATTGGTTACGACGCCGTCACTCTCCGTGAAAAAGTCGACCTGCTCGCCGCCGGGCAGCGCCTCGACGAACTCGGCGAGTTGCGCAGCCTGTCCGCGCTCAACGAGAAGATCGCACTGCTGCGCCTGATCGGACGCCTCGACGAGGCCTTCGACATGGCCAACGCCGCCCTGCGCCAGGCCCGGTTCACCGGATCCCGGGAGGAACTCGCGGCCAGCCGCATCCGCCGGGCCCAGGTGATGCAGTTCCAGGGCAAGCTCGATGACGCCGCGAGCGAGCTCACCCACTGCGTTCTCGAGGCCGAGACGCACGAGTGGAGTGCGGTTGCGGCGTTCGCCAGGGAGAACCGCGGCAAGGTCCTCTTCGAGCAGGGCGACCTCGAGGGGGCCCTCACCGACCTCACCGCCGCCGTGTTCCTGCGGGAGAAGGCCGGGGCATCCGTCGACCAGCTCGAAGGGTCTCTTGTCGCCGTCGCGGTCGTGGAATCCATCATCGCCGAGCGGGGCCAGGGCCTGTCTCTTATACACATCTGACGCTGCCG
>NZ_JASJVI010000115.1:0-8919 GCF_035019865.1 Cryobacterium sp. 10I5 | reverse complement strand
CCCCCCGCGGGGGGGCGCGCCCCCCCCCCCCCCCCCCCCCCCCCCCACGGAGGTGCCGGTTGGCCTACTTCTTCAGGAGGGCGGCCTGGTCTGCAGGAGACATCTTCGCCGAGAGGTAGATGTCGCCGGGCAGGTCCTTCTTGCACTGCACCGCGCTCGGCTTTCCGCTCACGGAATCCTCGAAGGCCGGAGCCTTGAAGACCGTGTCGGTCGGGAGCACGCCGCCGGTCGCCTTCGCGACCGCGTAGTCGACGGCGAGTCGCACGTTGTCGTTTCCGGTGGCAACCGTCATCAGCTTGAAGTCCGGGTTGGCCGCGCTGTTGTCTGTGTAGAAGCAACCGAGGGAGTTTCCGTCAGAGGTGACGATGGCCGGCACGGAACGCCCGCTCTTCGCGAACGCGGGCAGGGCGCCCACGAGCGACGGACCGAAGTCGGAAACGATGGCGTCGATCTTCGGGTACTTCGCGATGTCCGCGGTGAGCACCTGCTGGGTGAGTGCCGGGTCCCAGTTGGTGACCTCGGGCGTCTCGCCGATGAAGACATACTTCGAGTCAGTGATGACCGTCTTCATGCCCTTCAGCTCGTCGACGGCCTGGCTGTTGCCCTTCGGACCGCTGATGAAGAGGATGTTGCCGCCGTCGGGAAGGTTGGTCTTGAGCCAGTTGCCCCAGTTCTTGCCATCGGTCACGAAGTCCGCGCCGATCCAGGCGTCGTAGTCCACGCCGTCCTTGCCGCCCGGGTCGACCCGGTAGGGAACCGTGACGACGCCGGCCTTGTATGCGCTGCGCAGGGCGGGCAGCATGGCCTGGCCCGCGTCCGGGAACACGACGAGGGCGTTGACGCCCTTGGCGACCATGCCCTGGATGTCCGAGATGGCCTTCTGGGTGTCGCCCTGGCCGTCCGCGTACTCGTAGCTTGTGACGCTCGGGCACAGCTTGGCCTCATCGGCACCGGCCGCCGTCGTCACCAGGCGCCAGCTGTTTCCACCGAAGCCGTCGAGCAGACCGAGGGAGATCTTCTTCGGACCGCACCACGACGGTGCCCCGGCCACAGAGGTTCCGGCATCCGCTGTCGAGCCGGAGCCCGAGCTGGACGTCGTTGCGCTGCAGCCCGCGAGCGCCAGCGAAGCTGCGGCGACGGACATGACGAGCATTGCGAGACTCTTGGGACGTTTCATGTTTGCTTTCCTCCATTGTGAGAGCGACGCCTCTGTCGCACTATTTCGACCGCTCCGTCGAAAACTGTGTCCCCGGTCTGTAGTCATGCCGGGGTGCCGATCCGGGGGGATCTGCGGATGAACCTCTGGCGGAATGCCGCCCAGTCCACCGTGTATAGCGCCACGCCGATGGCGAGGGCCGCGGCCTGCACGAGGGTGCGCACCGCGTAGGGCACGCCGAGCGACAGCACGAACTGGTCGAGCTGGCTCAGGAACAACGCCGCGATGACCGTGGCGATGGGGTACCCGCGGCCGCCCAGCAACGACGTGCCGCCCAGCACGACGACCGCGACCGCCGGGAGCAGGTAGGCATCGCCCTGGAAGGCAGTGGGCTGGTTGGTGATGCCGGCGAGCAGGATGCCGGCCAGGCAGTACAGCAGCTGGGCCCATACGAAAGCGAGCGACTGGTGGATCGTCACGCGCAGGCCCGTCGCTCGGGCGGTCAGCGGGTTCGCCCCGACGGCTTCGAACCGCCGCCCTGCCACCGTGCGCTTGACCATGACGGTCACGAGCGCGAGCGCGGCGAGGGCGAAGAAGGCCGAGTTCGGGATGCCCCAGGTCAGGCCGCCGGCGATTCCCGCCAGCAGGCTGGTGGTACTGCGCGGCGTTCCGCCGGAGATGCCCAGAACGGCCCCGAAGAGCAGTGCGTTCGTGCCCAGGGTGGCGATGATGGAGTTGAGTCCGAGACGACCGACCATGAAGCCATTGAGCAGTCCGGCCCCGATCGCGTAGGCCAAAGCCAGAACGACCGCGGGTAACAACCTGCTGTTGTCGCCGTCCGGCTCGTGGCTCACGATCACGATGGCGAGCGATACCGCGCCGGGGATCGAGAGGTCGATGCCGCCTTGCTGCACGACGAGCATCTGGCCGAGGCCGACGATCGCGAGCACGGCGGCGAAGGGGATCATCCCGAGAACGGCCCCGCCGGAGACGCTCGTCGGCGCGACCAGGGCGCAGACGACGAAGAGCAGCACCGTGGAGACGCCGACGGTGACGAATCCCTTGGAGACGACAAGTCGGGAAGTGAGTAGCTTCGCCGGTTCACGCACCGTTGCGTCGATCATGCTTTCTCCCAACAATTCTCACCGGGCAACATCGATGTCACGCGCGGTGTGTTGAGCGTCACTTTACAAAAATCCTGAGCTGTTCACAAGTAGTTGCCGGTAACGATTCGAGAAACGGCAGGGCCGAGGTCCGTGGGAGTGCGATCGCCCCCGACAGCCGCGGACGGCGAACACCCGCGATCCGGGGGTCTGGCCCACTGAACGGATGTGTAGTGACACTGTACAAAACGCGGCCGAGGCAGCAGAATGTGTGTCGAGTGACAGCAACACGACAGCGATCCGCAGCGCGGCGGGATGCAGAGGAGAGAGTCAGATGGCCTTCCAGGTTCTCGGAGTGCACCACGTCGGAGTGACGGTGCGCGACATGAAGCGTTCCTTCGAGTGGTATTCACGAATGTTCGGTCTCACTCCCGGGCCGGTCAGCGAGGGATCGGGCGAGGCCCTGTCGCGCAGCGTCCAGGTCGACGATGCCGCCCTGGCGTTCTCGATGATCATGATCGGGAACACCCGCCTGGAATTCCTCGAGTACCACCATCCGGAGGGGCGCGACTTCGATCGCAGCAATGGGGATGTCGGGAGCGCTCATGTGTGCCTCGAGGTGTCGGACCTCGACGCCGCATACCGGGACCTGCTGGACAAGGGTGCGGTGTTCAACGCACCGCCCGTCACTCTCGATTCCGGCGCCCTGATCGGTTCGAAGTGGGCATACCTGCGCGACCCCGACGGCATCCAGCTGGAGATCTGGGAGTCGCCCTAGTCCTCGCGAAAGCGGGTGAGCCGTCGTTATGGGCGCCGCGAAGCGACGATTCACCCGCTTTCGCGGAGGGGAGACGAGCCGCGTGTTCGTGACGAGAGCGGAAGCCAGTACTGTTCAAGTGTCGACCGGCACCAATGCCCGGCAGTGGGGGAGCTTCGGTGCGCGTCAGCCGGGAGAGTCGGGTCGTTTCCGCGCTGGTCGCGCTCGTAGCACTCTCCTCCCTCGCCCGGTGGTACACGCTCGATCTCGCGGCCGCGGACGCCTTGCCGCACGACGTCATGAAGCCGACGACGATCGTCGGGCTCCTCCTCCTCGCGGTTGCGCTCGCCCTCGCCGATCGGCCCGCGGTGACGACCGGTGTCGGCTCCGTCGTGACGGTCATCGGCGCGCTGACCCTCGCCGAATACGTCTCCGGCCTAAGCCTCGGCGTCGACGTTCTTGTGCCGGGGCTTCGGCTCGGCGACTCGCCGCCGAGGATGGCGATCGGGACGGCCCTCTCCCTTGTGCTGCTCGGACTCGCCTTCTGTCTCCGTGGCATGGCGGGTGCCGCCGTCACTGCGGGCTTCGCCGTCCTCACCCTGTTGCTTGTGCTGCTCACGATCCTGAGCGCTGCCTACGGCGTCTCGGCCGTGAGCGACGCCGGCCGGCCACTGAATGTTTCCACCCTCTCCGTCCTGTCCGTGAGCGCGATCGCAGCGGCGATCCTGTTCGAACGGCCGGATCTCGGCCTGGTCGGCCTGGTCCGCGATCGCCGGAGCGCGGGCCGGTTGCTCAGAAGCGGTCTCCCGATCATCGTTCTCGGTCCGTTCGCCCTGGGTTGGCTGCGCCTCTGGGCCCAGCGGGAGGGCTGGTTCGACTCGGTTCTGGGCACGGCGTTGCTCGTCGCATCCACCATCGGACTCGTCCTCGGCATCGCCTGGATCGCGGCCGTGCGGCTGCGCGCACTCGACATCCAGCGCGACGGAGCGTTCTTCGCCCTCGCCGTGTCCAACGCGACCCTCGAGAGCGCGGTGCACGACCGCACCCGCGAGCTGTCCAGCACCGCCGAACGGCTGCACGCGCTCATCCGCATCGCGCCCGTCGGCATCGTGCAATTCGACGCCGCCGGTGGTGTCGTCACGACCAACGAGCAGTGGATGCGGATCACCGGCTTGACCATCGAGGCGTCGCGCGGAGACGGCTGGGGCCGGAACATCCACGGCGACGACGCGGAGCGAGTGTTCGAAGCGTGGCGGAAGACCGTCTCGACCGGTGCCGCCTTTGAATCGACGTTCCGGTTCCAGACCCTATCCGGTGAGGCGAAATGGGTGCAGGCGAGCGCCACCCGGATTCTGGACACGACCGGCATCACCGGCTACCTGCTGAGCGTCACCGACGTCACGGACGTGCGGGCGGCCGAGGCGCGCGTGGAGCACCTTGCGTTCCACGACCCCCTGACCGACCTGCCCAACCGCCTGCTCCTGCTCGACCGTCTCGATCAGGCACTCCTCTTCGCTGCCCGGGCGCACCGCGGAGTCGGCGTGCTCTTCATCGACCTCGACCGCTTCAAGGTCGTCAACGACAGCCTCGGCCACCACGCCGGAGACGCGGTCCTTGTCCAGATCGCGACCCGGTTGCGCGCGGCGGTCCGGGCCTCGGACACGGTCGCCCGGATCGGCGGCGACGAGTTCGTCGTGCTCTGTCCCGACATCGGCACGGGAGCGGAGGCACGCCGGGTGGCAAAGGCGGTGCAGGCCGCGGTGTCCCTGCCCATTGAGATCGGCGACCAGACCGCGATGGTCGACACGAGCATCGGCATCGCCGTCAGCACGGGTGCCGAGGACGCCGAGACGCTGCTCCGGCAGGCCGACCAGGCGATGTACCTGGCGAAGGACCAGGGTCGCGCCCGGTACGAGGTGTTCAATGACGACCTGCGCAGTCGCATCCGCCGACGGGTCGACACGGAAATCGGGCTGCGCACCGCCGTCGGCCGCGGTGAGATCGAGACCTGGTACCAGCCGATCGTCGACTTGCAGCACCCGCGGGTGGCGGCGGCCGAGGCCCTGGCGCGCTGGCGGAGGCCGGGAAGCGGAATCGTCGCGCCTGGCGATTTCATTGCGATCGCCGAGGAGACCGGTCTGATCAAAGACATCGGCCGGACCGTGCTGCGGCAGGCATGTTCGGCAGCGACCTCCCTCGATGCTGATCAGGCCGTCAGTGTCAACGTGTCCGCGCGACAGTTCGTGCGCTCGGACTTCGGCACCGTGGTGCGCCGTGCCCTCCTGGAAACCGGGCTGGAACCGGGGCAGCTCTGGCTCGAGCTCACCGAGAGCGCCGTCATCGACGTGATGGATTCGGCGACGCGCACGTTCGACGAGCTGCGCGATCTCGGCGTCCGCCTCGCGATCGACGACTTCGGGACCGGCTATTCTTCGTTCGCCCAGCTCCGTTCGCTGGAGGTCGACCTGCTCAAGATCGACATGACCTTCATCGACGACCTTGTCTCGTCCGACCGGGACCAGGCGATCGTGCGGGGAATACTGCACCTGGCCGATTCCCTCGGACTCGACGTCGTCGCCGAGGGAATCGAGACGCGCGAACAGCACGAACTTCTCCGCGAGATGGGCTGCCGCTACGGCCAGGGTTATCTCTTCGCGCGTCCGCAGCCGGACATTTCGGGCGCAGAGCTCTGCCCAGACCGGCTCGACCGGGTCGCACCGGCGCCGAGCGTTCCCTAGGACACCCGGGGAGTTCCGCATGGACCACCCCGGGCGATTTCCGCGGCTGAGCTCAGTAGCGCTGGGGAGCGGGCGGTTCGTTGCCGAGGATCTCCTCGATCGCGGCGATCACTTCGTCGGTCAGGGCGGCCTTCGAGTCCAGGGCCGCGAGGTTGTCGGCCAGCTGCGCCCTCTTGCTCGCCCCCAGGATCACGGTCGACACCCGCGGGTTGCGCAGGCACCAGAGCAGCGCAAGGTGCGTCAACGGCAGCCCGGCATCCGAGGCGACGATCGCCAGTCTGCGGACCTTCTCGAGCTTGGCCTTCCCGGCTTCGGACTCCCACTCCGCCCTGAGCCACTCGTAGCCCGGGAGGTTCATCCGGCTGTCGGCGGGAACCCCGTCGTTGTACTTGCCGGTGAGGACCCCGGAAGCCAGCGGCGACCAGATGGTCGTGCCGAGCCCGACGGTGTCGTACAGCGGCAGGAACTCGCCCTCCACCTTGTCGCGCGAGAACATGTTGTACTGCGGCTGTTCCATGGTCGGCGGCGTGATGTGCAGGGCACGGGCGACGGCGTGAGCCTCCGTGATCTGCTGCGCGCTCCACTCCGAGGTGCCCCAGTACAGCACCTTGCCCTGCGTGATCAGGTTGTGCATCGCCCAAACCGTCTCTTCGATGGGGGTGTCGATGTCCGGACGGTGACAGAAGTAGAGGTCGAGGTAGTCCACCCGCAGGCGCTTGAGCGCGGCGTGGCACGCTTCGGTCACGTGCTTGCGCGACAGGCCTCGCTGCGTGGGCTTCGATCCGCCCCAGAAGACCTTCGACGACACGGCGTAGGAATCACGGTCCCAGCCGAGCTTCTCCAGCGCGGCCCCCATCAGCGCCTCCGATGCACCGGCTTCATAGCCTTCGGCGTTGTCGAAGAAGTTGATCCCCGAGTCATAGGCGAGCTCCATCAACGCCAGGGCGTCGTCCTCGCGCACCTGCTTGCCGAACGTCACCCACGACCCGAGGGAGACCTCGCTGACCTGCAGTCCGGACTTACCCAAACGGCGATATTCCATGTTGAATCCTTCTCTGTCGTGACCGGCGCGAACCCTGCGTCCTCTTGATCGCTGCGTCCTCGCGATCGAGCCTCACCTGAACACTACGGTCCGCGCCTGCACGGATACTCCGCGCAGGCCTCCCGACGCCGGGGATACACTGTCGTCGTCGCGGGGGAGGCACGAGAAACCAGACAACGACTCTCCGGAAGGTACGGGACAGACATGCTGCACACAGACATCCCCAGTCCAACGTCGATCCGCCAGCTGGCGGCAGTGCGGGAACCGTTCTGCGTGTCGATCTACCTGCCGACGAGTCCGGTTCCGACCGAATCCGAGCCGTCCCGGATCGAGCTCCGCAACCAGGTCGCGGCCGCGGCCAGGCAGCTCACGGAGGCCGGGGCGGGCCGGGCCGCCGTCGAAGAGCTCGAGGACGCGATCGCTGATCTCATCCAGGACCGCCAGTTCTGGTCCTACCTGTCGCGGTCGCTCGCGATCTTCCACTACTCGGGCCACCTGCAGACGTTTCGGGTGCCCAACGTGCTCCCCTCCGTGCTCGAAGTGGCCGATCGTCTGTACATCAAGCCCTTGCTCCGGGCGATCACCTTCCCCCAGACGGCGTTCGTGCTCGCCGTGTCGCAGAATGCGGCCCGGCTGGTCGAGGTCTCGCCAGACGCGGGTGCGTACGTCGTCGACGTGCCCGGCCTGCCCGCTGACGCGGCGAGCGCCGTCGGTCTCCCGTCGATCAGCGGCCGGTCTCCGTCCGGGCGCATCCAGGGCTCAGAGGGGCAGAAGGTACGCCTCGCCCAGTACTCCCGCTCGGTGGATGCCGCGATCAGGCCACTCGTGACGGGTTCGGGCCTGCCGCTCATTCTGGCCACCGCGGAACCGTTGAACGGCATTTTCCGCGGTGTCAGCGCGTATCCCCTCCTCGCCGCCCCGACCATCGAAGGAAACCCCGACGAACGGACTCCCGAGGAGCTCGCGGCCGTCGCGCGTCCCGTGCTGGACAGGCTCTACGCCGCCCAGCTCGGCGAACTCACCGATCTGATCGAGGCCCGGTTCAACGAGGGCCGCGGCGCCACCGACCTCAGCGATATCGCCCGTGCCGCCACCTACGGCGCCATCGACACCCTGGTCGTCGACATCGACCGGAGGATCCCGGGGTACGTCGACGAGGCATCCGGTGCGATCACCTTCGACGACGTCGACGACGCCCACAACTACGGCGTCGTGGACGAGATCGCCCGCCGAGCCCTGCTCTCCGGAGCGCGAGTGCTCGCGGTCCGCGCCGACGACGTTCCCGGTGGCGGGCCGGCCGCGGCCATCACCCGATTCGCCGTCTGAAGAATTTCGCCACGCGCGTACTTTTCACTGATGCGGGAACAATCCCGGCTCCGGCCTCGTTGTCGCGATCATGACAACTATCGGAATCATCGGAGCAGGAAACATCGGCAGCCAGGTCGCCCGCAAGGCGATCGAGAGCGGCTACGACGTCGTGATCAGCAACTCTCGCGGCCCGGAGACCCTCGCCGACCTCGTGGCCGAACTCGGCCCGAAGGCGACGGCCGGAACCGCCGTGCAGGCCGCGGAGGCCGCCGACGTCGCCGTCGTGACCGTGCCGCTCAAGGCATACGCGGACGTGCCCGTCGAGCCACTCGCCGGCAAGATCGTGATCGACACCAACAACTACTACTTCGAACGAGACGGCCACATCGAGGCCCTCGACAAGGGCGAGGCGACCGTGACCGGCATGCTGCAGGCGCACCTGCCCACCTCTCGGGTGGCGAAGGGCTTCAACCACATCATGGCCGTCGACATCACGGGAGACGCGCACCCGGCCGGCGACCCGGCGCGGCGCGCGCTGGCGACCGCGTCCGACTTCGCGGATGCCTCAGATTTCGTCACGAAGCTGTATGACGAGTTCGGCTTCGATACCGTGAACATCGGCCCGCTCTCCGAGAGCTGGCGAGTGGAGCGCGACCGTCCCGCCTACGTCATCCGCCAGAACACCGCCGAGCTCGAGGCCAACCTCGCGAAGGCCCCGCGCACGGTCTGACCGCCGGTCGGTCTCACTGTCGCCCCAGCGGCATCCGCCCTGCCGCGAGAGCGGAGTTTTGGCCCTTAAACCCATGGTTTAAGGG
>NZ_JASJVI010000114.1:0-8960 GCF_035019865.1 Cryobacterium sp. 10I5 | reverse complement strand
CCTCCCGCCCGCCCCGAACCAGACGCCGAGAATCGCCTATCCTGCCGAGGATCGCCCTCGCACAGGCGACAGCGGGCGTGAACGGCGACACTCGCGCGCGGAGGCGAACCTCCTCCACAGGCTGTTGGGCGCGGGAGTTGTGCACAGGCACGTGGGCACCCAGCGCGGTCGGGCATTCGCCGCGCACGATGGCACCATGAATCCCGATCACCTCGACGCCTGGCGCCCCCTGAAGCTCTCCCGCGACGCGACCCTGGTGGGTCTTGACGGGCGCTCGCTGAACCGCGAGGTCGCTGTGGGCCGCTCCGTGCGGCTGCGCCGGGGCGTGTTCGTCGATGCCGGCGGCTGGGACGAGGTGAATGATCGGGACCGGCACTTCCTGCGGATGCGTGCGGTCGCGTCGACGAGGCTGACGGATCCTGTGTTCTCCCACCAATCTGCTGCGGCAATCTGGGGCCTGCCTGTGATTGGACCGTGGCCCGATGCTGTTCATCTCATGGCGGCGGGGCGGCGTGGGGTGCACTCGAAAAACGGCGTCGTCTGGCACCACGATCGTTTGGGAGACAGCGAGGTCGTCGAGATCGATGGGATGCTCGTGACGAGCCTGCTGCGCACCCTGATAGACCTTGCACGAACCGCGCACTTCCTGTCGGCAATCGCGGCGCTGGACCACGGTACGAAACAGCACCTCGTGCTGCCGAACGGGACCCGCACGCCAGGTATCGAGAAGGATGCACTGCTTGGTCGGCTGGAAAACGACGGTCCGCTCCGGGGCACACGGGCTGCACGCGTCGCCATTCTCTTCAGCGACAACAGGTCGGGATCGGTAGGCGAATCCCTCAGCCGTGGCCAGATCCACCTGTGCGGATTTCCGGCCCCGGAGTTGCAGGTGAGATTCGTGCACGCCGACGGCACCGTCGATATCACCGACTATCGCTGGGAGCAGAAGCAGGGCGCCCGCACGCTGTTCCTGCTTGGCGAGTTTGACGGGTACGTGAAATACACCCGGAACCAGTACACCCAGGGCCGCCCGATCGAAGAAATTGTCTGGGACGAGAAACGGCGGGAAGATCGCCTGCGGCAGACAACCGGCCATGGCATGACCCGCTGGGTGTGGAAGATGGCGCTCGTGGCTGCGGTCCTGCAGCGCCACCTGATGGAGGCCGGTCTGCGTCCCGAACGCCGTGTTCCCCCACTCGGCCAGCCAAGTGTCGCCCGTCGCGCCGAGAATCGCCGGTAGGCCGGCGATGGTGGGCACAATCGGCGACGCTCGGCGACGTCTGCGCAATGTGCGCAGGGCGCGGGACCCGAAAACGTGCGGCGCGGAGGGCGCCGCGGCGCTGTGGTGGCTTTTGGCCTCCCCATCGAGTAGTCTGGGCAGGTTGTCTGCGCGCCGGATTCCCGGCCTCCGCTTTCAGCACATGCACAACCCTCCTGTTGCAGAGATTCTGCAGCCGTTTAGTCCGAAGGAGGTGGGTTAGTCATGCATCAGTACGAGTTGATGGTTATCCTCGATCCCGAGATCGATGAGCGCACCGTAGCTCCCAGCCTTGACAAGTTCCTCAACGTTGTTCGCAACGATGGCGGAACGATTGACAAGGTTGACGTTTGGGGTCGCCGCCGTCTCGCATACGAGATCAACAAGAAGTCCGAAGGCATCTACGCCGTTGTCGACTTCACCGCGAACGCTTCTGCCACGGCCGAGCTCGACCGCCAGCTGAAGCTGTCGGAAGCCGTCATGCGCACCAAGGTTCTCCGCGCAGAAGAAGGCATCGCCCAGGTTGCCGTCGCGAGCAAGCTCGCCGCCGAGAAGGCCGCCCGCAAGGCAGCCAACCCGAAGGTCATTGCCGCGAAGGCCGAAGCCGCAGCCGCCCCGACCGCCAAGGTCGCCGCGTCTGTCAAGCCCGCATCGGCTCCCGCCGCCGCAGCCGTCAAGGCCGCAGCCCCGGCAGCTCCTGCAGCCCCGGCAGCAGTCGCCAAGCCCGCAGCGGTCGCCACACCGGCACCCGCAGCAGCCGTCGACACCGCCGACAAGGCAAGCGACAAGTAGCCCATGGCCGGCGAGACCGTAATCACCGTGGTGGGCAACCTGACCAGCGACCCGGAACTGCGTTACACGCAGGGCGGGTTGGCGGTTGCCAACTTCACCATCGCATCCACTCCGCGCAATTTCGATCGCGCATCAAACGAGTGGAAAGATGGCGACGCATTGTTCCTGCGCGCGAGCGTTTGGCGTGAATTCGCCGAGCACGTCGCCGGTTCACTGACCAAGGGTTCTCGTGTCGTCGCTACTGGGCGGCTCAAGCAGCGTTCCTATGAAACGAAGGAAGGCGAGAAGCGCACAAGCTTCGAGCTTGAAATCGACGATATCGGTCCTTCGCTCAAGTACGCCACTGCTTCGCTCACTCGTGCTGCATCGTCGTCTTCCCCCCGCGGCGGTAACAACGCCGCGGCCGGGAACGACGAGCCCTGGGCAGCCACTCCTCCCGCCGCCGTCAACAGCGGTGGCGACGTGTGGAACACCCCGGGCAACTTCAGCGACGAGACACCCTTCTAGCCACTTGCGGCGCCCCGGTGCCGCGTGGCTGAAACGCACTTCTTAAGAAAGTAAGGAAATCATGGCTGGAAAGTCGAGCGGCGACCGCCGCAAGCCGCTCCGCGGAGCTAAGGGTGGCAAGAACGCCGCTCCCGCGAAGTCGATCCGGGTTGGTGTCATCGATTACAAAGATGTCCCCACCCTGCGCAAGTTCATCTCCGAGCGTGGAAAGATCCGCGCCCGTCGTATCACCGGTGTCTCCGTCCAGGAACAGCGCCTCATCGCCCGTGCCGTCAAGAACGCCCGCGAAATGGCGTTGTTGCCCTACGCCGGCTCAGGCAGGTAGGTAGCCAAATGTCGAAAATCATTCTGACGCACGAGGTCTCCGGCCTCGGCGCACCCGGCGACATCGTCGAGGTCAAGAACGGGTTCGCCCGTAACTACCTCTTCCCGCAGGGTTGGGCCGTTTCCTGGACCCGCGGAGGCGAGAAGCAGATCGAACAGATCAAGGCTGCTCGTGTCGCCCGTGAGCACGCCACGCTCGAAGAGGCCCAGGCCCTGAAGGCAACCATCGAGAACACCAAGGTCCGTCTGGTCGTCAAGGCCGGAACGGGTGGACGCCTCTTCGGCTCCATCAAGACCACGGATGTTGCCGAAGCCGTCGCCGCTGCAGGCCTCGGTGCCATCGACAAGCGCAAGATCGAGCTCAGCCCGATCAAGTCCGTCGGCGAGCACCAGGCAACGGTTCGTCTTCGCGACGAGCTGAGCGCCACCATCACCCTCGTGGTGGTTGCTGCAAAGTAGGCAGTCTCACTGCCGGCCTAGCGGCGGACTCCCACCGGAGTCCGCCGCTAGGCTCGTTTAAGCCCCCAACCACCCCTTTTGAGGGTGTTTTCACTTGATGAATCCCCACATTTGTGCACAGGATTTCTTACGGGCGACAACCTTCAAGGTGTACTTGAACCAGCTTTTTACCCACAGGTGTGAGTAGAATTTTTACCTGATGAGAACGCATAAAGTTTTCGAAGAAGATTAGTTCTCCACAGCTGAGTCCACAGGTTGTGCACATGACTCGCGGCGTTTCGCCCGTATTCTGCACAGTGTTATCCACAGGGTGGTTTGTTGCCTGCTGAAACCGGTCCGTATGGTGGGCACGCGGCCGGATTTCGAGGTGTGCCGGGATCGTCCGATGGTGTCGGTGGTCCCTGATAGAACATCACCACGGACAAAGGAGGCACGGTTTGTCGATCGCTCACCTGGGTCTGGCGGATAAACGCGGTACCGATCTGCGCAGTGGCACAGAAACGCGGCACACCGAGCGAACGCTCCCCCACGACCTTCTCGCCGAACAGAGCGCCCTCGGCGGCATGATGCTCAGCAAGGACGCCGTCGCGGACGTCGTGGAGACCGTTCGCGCCGCGGACTTCTACATCCCCAAGCACGAGCTGATCTTCGACGCGATCCTGTCGCTCTACGCGCAGGGTGAGCCGACCGATGTCATCGCGGTCACCGACGAACTCACCAAACTCGGCGAACTGTCCCGGGCCGGCGGCGCTGACTACCTGCATACCCTCACGAGCCTCGTCCCGACGGCGGCCAACGCGGGCTTCTACTCCTCCATCGTCGCCGAGCGCGCCCTGCTGCGCCGCCTCGTCGAGGCAGGCACCCGCATCGCCCAGATGGGCTATTCGGGAGAAGGTGAAGTCCTCGACCTCGTCAACAACGCCCAGGCCGAGATCTACGCCGTCACCGGGAGCACAGAGACCGAGGACTACGTGCCCCTCACTGACGCCGTGACGGCGGCGATCGACGAGATCGAGGCCGCCAAGGGCAAAGACGGCCAGATGACCGGCGTGCCGACGGGCTTCGCGGACATGGACGAGCTCACCAACGGATTCCACCCGGGCCAGCTCATCATCGTCGCCGCTCGTCCTGCCCTCGGTAAGTCGACGCTGGCGCTCGACTTCGCGCGCTCGGCCTCAATCAAGCACGACATGCCGAGTATCTTCTTCTCCCTCGAAATGGGCCGCAGCGAAATCGCGATGCGTCTGCTCTCGGCCGAGGCATCCGTGCCCCTGCAGAGCATGCGCAAGGGCACCGTCGACGCCAGGGACTGGACTACCATCGCGGCGACCCGCGGACGCATCAACGACGCCCCGCTCTACATCGACGACAGCCCCAACATGACCCTCGTCGAGATCCGGGCCAAGTGCCGCCGCCTCAAGCAGCGCGTCGGCCTCAAGATGGTCATCATCGACTACCTGCAGCTGATGACCTCAGGCAAGAAGGTCGAGTCGCGCCAGCAGGAAGTCAGCGAGTTCTCCCGGGCGCTCAAGCTCATGGCCAAGGAGCTCCAGGTTCCCGTGATCGCCCTCTCCCAGCTCAACCGTGGACCCGAGCAGCGCGCGGACAAGATGCCCGCGATCTCCGACCTCCGTGAGTCCGGTTCGCTCGAGCAGGACGCCGACATGGTCATCCTGCTGCACCGCGAGAGCGCATACGAGAAAGACAATCCCCGGGCCGGCGAGGCCGACCTGATCGTGGCCAAGCACCGCAACGGACCCACGCGAACCGTGACCGTCGCCTTCCACGGCCACTATTCGCGCTTCGCCGACCTCGCGCCCGGTTCGTAGTGTCGACCGTCATCTCTCTTTGTCTTCCCGCCACGATTTCTGTCTTTTCTGGCTTTTGAGACAGATTGAGTGGCGGAAGATTGTGAACATGCTGACCCGCATCGTGCCGCGAATGGAGAGAGTTGATGAGTAATGCATCTTGACAAGATAACTATCCAAGGCTTTCGCTCAATCGAGTCGGACCTAACCGTTTCAGTCGGTTCGCCGACGATCCTGGCCGGGCACAACGATGCTGGAAAAAGTGCCGTTTTGGATGCGATCGCGTTTCTGCTCGATGCAATCAAACTAACCGATCGAGACAGAACCTACGGAGAGCCGGGACCGGATGGCGCTCCCTCCCGAGTCTCCGAAACTATTGTCGAGGGAGAATTCTTGCTTCGACCTGAGGAGGAAACGCTCCTGGGTCTCCCCAGTCTCGTTAGAGTGCGACGTGCCTATAGAGAGAGTGGGGCAGCTCTTGAGGTGCTGACCTCCGTGGCTGTTGATGAGCGCCTGCAAGATATCGCAGCGCAAGATGTAAGAACTCTAAAGTTCCGACTCAACGGATTTGGATTGTCAGAGGCGGGGAACAAGCCCGATCTGATCGCTCGCCTTGAGGACCTCATTCCTGCCGCTGACAAAGTCGACATGTGGATCCCGGCTACGACCGACCTGAAACGTTCGCTCCCACGCGTGCAACGCTTCGATGCGACATCGACACAAAACCCCGAAGACGCCATCCTGACTACCTTGCGTACGTCTTACACCACTCATACCGAAGACGAAACAATTAAGGGCGACATAACTGAGCTCACCAAGGTCCTCCAGCAGCGCGTCACCAAGGACGCAGAAGACCTCCGCACCCACATCAAGCGGCAATGTTCGGACATCGGAGAGATTGCGATACACCCCGTCGTGCGACTGGACAGTGGGCTGAAGTCTCTTGAGCTGAGCGCTGTTAATGAACGTGGGGAGCAGGTCCACCTCGGACAATCCGGTACCGGTCGCTCTCGACGCATCGCTTTGGCTGTGTGGGAGTTCAACGCTGATCTCCTCAGCGGATCGAACGAGGATACGGTGCTTCTTTACGATGAACCGGATACGCATTTGGACTACAGCAACCAGCGAGGTTTCATGAATCTGCTCGACGAGCAGGCAGCCCTTCCGAATGTTCGCATCGTTGTTGCTACTCACTCGATGAACCTCATAGACGGGGTCGACATCTCGAAGGTCGTACACCTGCGACATGTTAAGAGTCGGACAACAGCGGACGAGATTGCCGATGACACGGAAGTCGGTGCGCATCTGGGAGCGATTGCTGCCTCGCTCGGCCTCAGGAACACAGTGCTGCTGCATGAACGGTTGTTCGTCGGAGTTGAAGGGGCCACGGAGAGTCGCGCATTTCCCGTGCTGTTTAAGTTGGCAACGGGTCGTCAGCTACAGGCTTGCGGAATCGCCATCTGGCCCTGCGATAACAATGATGGGGCTCTTCGATTCGCTCAGTACCTCAATAGCCACAGTAGGGACGTATTGCTGGTGGTTGATGAAGATTCCCGCGACCTAAAGATGTTCTCTGAACCACGTCTTGCAGCCCATGGGCTATTTCTCGGAACTCACGTGCTCACGGTAGGCGTTCGGGAGTTCGAAGACGCATTCACGGATGATCAATGGGCAGTTTGCGCTAACAGAGAGTGGCCACGAACCGACAGTCGAGACTGGGCCCTGTCTGATTTCTCGCAGTATCGTGCGAGTAAATTCAGTTCACAGGTCGAGCGAATGATTCGCGAGAACAGTACGATCGAGATCAGCGGTAAGCCTGAGATCATGACGGCGTTGGCGCTTGGTCTCCGGGCCCCAAAGGAGGTTCCGGAAAAGCTGCGCGAGGTGTTTCAAAAGCGGATCGAGCGTGCCAATTATTGACGCGCTCGTCGAGCGAGCATGCGTGCACGCCGTTGGGCCGTGGTCGGCGTGACCCAGTTGTGGTAGCCCACAGACTTGGCCCATTCAATAGAGTGAAGCCGCTCATCGCGGCCACACCACCTACATGCGCTCGGCGAGGGGGCCGTTGCGTTGCGAACGTATGCCGTGATCGATGCGGTCATCTGCGTTACCTCCTTCCAATTGGTGTTCAGTCCATCACGTACCACCGACCTTCATGACGCCCGGGTTCTATGGCCCTTGTTGCAATCCGGGAGTCATGAGGCCCACTTAGTGCCAAAGTCTCCACATGTTGTCACTCACGGGCACGGAGGTCTACCCCGCCAACCGGGCCAAACTCGCGGTAGTCGTCTGTCCGACGTGCGACCCGTAAGGCACTCAGCCCCGCGGCGGTGTGCCTACAATCCCGAAATATCTCGGTTTGAGACTCTTCTTGCGGTGACCCTCTTCAACCCGTTCGAACAGGCAGACGCCGCCCACGGTCACGTGGTCACTTCCGAGTACTTCCCTGAACCGCTCAGTGCGGCGTAGAGCGTCTGTCGTGACACCCCGAGGTCTCTGGCCACCAATGCTTTTGGCACGCCAGCGCCGACCCGCTCGCGGGCCTCGGCGATTTGCTCCGGTACGAGTTTCGGAGCCTTCTCGTATCTCCCGTCCCGCTTGGCAATGGCGATGCCCTCTGCCTGCCGCTCGCGGATGGTCTTGCGCTCCAGCTGGGCGATGGCAGCGAGAACTGTGAGCACAAACTCGCCTTGAGGGGTGTCTGAATTCAGGGCCGGGTTGTCGACGAACTCCAGCGCGACGCCCTTCCGCTTCAGTTGTTCAACGAGCGCGAGAAGGTCGGTCGTCGAACGGGCCAGGCGGTCCGGTGACTTCACCCGTACCTTGTCGCCATCTCGCACATAGTCGAGCATTTCCTGGAGCTGAGCTCGGTCGTGGGCTGTGACTGTTAGCGCTTCGTGGCGGCGTTCTGTGATCGCTATTTGGCGTTATTGACCGTCAGGTGCTTCCTAATCCGGGAGGAGACCCAGGGCGCGCGCCCGGCGATAAAAGGTCGCTCTGGACATTCCGAGATTCCGTGCGACCTCGGCTGCTGGCTCGCCACTGTCGATGAGGCTGCGAGCGTTGCGTATTTGGTCGTCGGTGATGACCCGCGGGCGACCGCCCAGGTTCTTGCCGGCACCGCGGCGTTTGGCGATCAAGTCGATTACACGCTCTCGCTTGATTTCTTGTTCCATCTGACCGAGTGCGGCCATGATCGTGAACAGCATGGAACCCATGGGCGTTGCTGTGTCGACGTCGCCGCCGCCCAGGTTCAGTACGCGGAGGCCGGCGCCGCGGCCCCGGAGTTCTTCGGCGAAGGCAAGCATGTTCTGTGTCGATCGCCCCAGCCGGTCCAGAGTCGTGATGACGAGAGTGTCGCCCGCCTCGAGGGCGTCGAGTGCGCGGTCGAAGTTAGGCCTTGAGGCGCGAGCGCCGGAAACGCCGTTGTCGACGTAGAGGTCATCACGCCGGACACCAGCCGCCAAAAGGTCCACCTCTTGCCGGTCGGTAGATTGCTGGCGCGTCGATACGCGCGCGTAGCCGATCAGTTTCGTCACGATGCTCCTGGGTGTCTCATAACTAACGGTTGGTGTCGCAATTCAAGCAGGAGGTTACGCGACGTAGTTAAGTGACTCGCCGAGCCCCGGGATTCCGCCAGTGTCGATGGTGCCTAAGTGGCGGTCGTGAGACGTCTCATATCCGTAGGGCGGCTTCAAGGGGTCGAAGCAACACCGTATGAGTGAGGTGTTGGTGATGGCGTCGAGAGTTGTGTTGAAAGAGCGCGAGAACTTGTTCTGGGTTCGGGTTCGCGAGGGGATGTCGGCGGCGGC
>NZ_JASJVI010000113.1:0-9006 GCF_035019865.1 Cryobacterium sp. 10I5 | reverse complement strand
CATCCGGTGGATGCGGGCCTTCTGTGTTTCAGTCTGTGGCTGCTACGACTCGACGGACGTTGCGGTCTTGGGCTCGTCGTCGGCGACCCAGAGCTCGTCGTCGGCGCGGAACGTCTGCCAGACGGCGTATGCGACGCCTGCGGCGGCGGCCAGGGCGACACCGAGCGCGATGTACGCGCCGGCCCCCGGGCCCTTCTTCTCGATCACAACGGGCTGCTGGAAGTGCAGGCGGCTCAGTGCCGCACGAACGCGAGCGTCCCGCGCGACGTCTCCGACGCTCATCACGGTGCCGATCGCACTGCCGAGGCCGGGAAGGACCTTGGTGACGACCTGGTTGCGGACACCGTCAGCCAGGTCCTGCGTGGCCTGCACCTTCGGGCGCACCAACTGGTCGTAGCTGTCGCGGACACGGGGAACGACTTCCTCGCGGGTGAGCACCCCCGCCTGGTGTGCGGCATCACGTGCGAGCACGTTTGCCCGATCGAGAACCTCCTGCTGGTGGTTCCACAACTCGTCTGCGCTCTTGCGCAGCTTCGTAAGTTCCTTGCGGCGCTTGCGTGACAGGCTCATCTGGACCCTCCATCGATGTCATGTGGCGAACATCACCCATCTTGCCACGCAATACTCCAAGAGGGCTTCGGATGCCCCGGACGGTCAGAATCCGTCTCCGCGCCTGTGCAAGAATTGACCCCATGTCAAAGCACACCGCCGTCGCAACGCTCAATACATCGCTCGGACCGATCAAGGTCAACCTCTTCGGCAACCACGCGCCGAAGACGGTGAAGAACTTCGTGGGCCTCGCCACCGGCGAGATCGAATGGAAGCACCCCGGCACCGGCAAGGTCTCGAAGACCCCCCTCTATGACGGCACCGTCTTCCACCGCATCATCAAGGACTTCATGATCCAGGCCGGCGACCCGCTCGGCCAGGGCACCGGCGGCCCCGGCTTCCAGTTCGACGACGAGATCAGCCCCGACCTCGACTTCACTCAGCCGTATGTCTTCGCGATGGCCAACGCCGGCATCCAGGGCGGCCGCGGCACCAACGGGTCGCAGTTCTTCATCACCGTCGTGCCGACCACGTGGCTGCAGGGCAAGCACACCATCTTCGGCGCCGTCGAGGACGAAGCTTCCCGCGCAATCGTCGCGAAGCTCGCCACCGTGCCGACCGATGGCCGTGACCGTCCCCTCACCGAGGTCGTCATCGAGTCCGTCACCGTCGAGCAGGTCTAGGCCCGCTTCGAATGACTGACCTGCCCGGATCCGCAGCCAATTTCTGCTATCGGCATCCGGGCAGGCAAAGTTTCATCCTGTGTCAGCGCTGTGGCCGCACCATCTGCCCGGAGTGCCAGACCCAGGCCGCCGTCGGCGTGATCTGCCCCGAGTGCATGAAGGAACAGCGGCAGAACGCCCCGCGCACCCGCCCGGCCCTGCTGACCCGTATCTCCTCGAGCCGCGGTCCCGTCGTCACCTACGGCATCATCGGGGTCACCTTCGCGGTGTTCCTGTTGCAGCTCGTTCCCGGATTCGACGTGACGAGCGCACTGCTCTATGCCGGCATCTATTCGTACCCCGGCAGTTTCGAGCCCTGGCGGATGCTCACGAGCGTCTTCGTCCACTCGACGAGCTTCATCTTCCACGTGCTTCTCAACATGTACACCCTGTGGATCTTCGGCCAGATCCTCGAAGGCATGCTGGGCCGCGGTCGATTCCTCGCCCTGTACCTGCTGAGCGGTCTCGCCGGTTCGCTCGGGGTCTTACTCCTGGCCGGTCCGCTCACACCCGTCGTCGGGGCATCCGGTGCCATCTTCGGGCTGATGGGCGCATTCCTGGTGATCCAGAGGCGCCTCGGAGGCAATTCGACACAATTGCTGATCCTGGTCGGAATCAACCTCGTGATCGGTTTCCTGCCCGGCCTCAATGTCGCCTGGCAGGCGCATGTCGGCGGTCTTGTCGGCGGCGCTATCCTGGGCCTGATCTACGTGCAGACCCGGCGCAGCAAGCACCAGTCGCTGCAGAACTGGCTGGTTGCGGCCTTCGCGCTCGTGCTCGTGGCCCTGAGTTTCGTCAAGTTCCTGGGCTGAAAGTTATCCACAGGTCTGTCCACAACTGGGGATAATTACACCGGTGTAATTGACCCCTAAACGGGGGGTAGCCGAGAGGTTAACGCCAGCGGGTCGTCATCAGGAAGCCAACGAAGGCGATCCCGAATCCGACGAGGATGTTCCAGGAGCCGAGGCCTGCGATCGGCAGGGTGCCCTGGCTCACGTAGAAGACGATGATCCATGCCAGTCCGATGAGCATGAAGCCGAACATGACTGGTTTGAACCAGACGGCGTTCGGGGCGTCCTCGCCAGAGCGAACGACCTCGGTGCGGGCGGGCTTGGTGCGGGGATTCGTTCGTGCCATGCCTGCGATTCTAGCGCCATTGCCCATCAGCCCACCTCGTCAGGGTCTTCCGGCCGTGTGTGCCGATTAGAATCGGAACCATGTCCGACGCCACCCCGCCCGCCGCGCCAGCGGAGAGTCGTCGTGAGTGGCGAGCTTCCCGGCGTCGCAGGCCGGTGGGTGTGATCGGTGTCATCGGTGAAGTGCTGATCACGGGCGGCGTACTCGTCTTCCTGTTCATCGCGTGGCAACTGTGGTGGAACGACCTCGTCGTTGCCGGGGAGCAGTCCAGCGCGGCCAATCAGATCAGCCAGCAGTGGATCGGCGACGCACAGGCGGCCAGCGCGACGCCCACACCGATCCCCACGAACACGCCGACGGCCGTTCCCGTCCAGACGCCGGGGTTCGGGACTCCCGTCGTCGGCGTCGCCCCGGCTGAGGCACAGCCGTTCGCCGTGCTGTACGTGCCCCGCTATGGCGCCGCGTACTCGCGCACCATCGCGGAGGGTGTGGGCCACAACGTGCTCAACAGCCCGCGCCTCGGCATCGGGCACTACCCGGGTACCCAGATGCCCGGAGAGGTAGGGAACTTCGTCGTGGCGGCCCACCGCAGCGCCAATGGCGGCGGGATGCACCTGATCAACGAGTTGCAGCTCGGCGATGCCATTTTCGTGCAGACGGCCGACGGCTACTACACGTACCGGTTCCGTGACCTGGAGTACGTGCAGCCCACCGACGTGGGCGTGCTCGCCGCAGTCCCGCACGCACCCGGGGCGACCGCGACCGATCGCATCATCACCCTCACGAGTTGCAACCCGCTCTATTCGACGGCGGAGCGCATCATCGCCTATGGCGTCTTCGATTCCTGGCAACCCATCTCGGCCGGCCCGCCCGCGGAACTCGCCGCCATCATCGCCGCCCAGGCCGCGGGCTAGGAGTCTCATATGTACGCATCACTGTGGCGGGTCCTCCCCGGCCCGCTCTGGCTCCGCATCCTCCAGGTGCTGGTGCTTATCGCTCTCGTCCTCTTCGTCCTCGCCACGTGGGTCTTCCCGTGGGTGGACACCATCGTCAACAGCCAGGAATCGACGGTCGGCACCCCATGACCCGCATACTCGTCATCGACAACTACGACAGCTTCGTCTACACGCTCAACGGCTACCTGATGGAGCTCGGAGCCGAGACCGAGGTTGTGCGGAACGACGCGTTCGCGCCGGAGGAAGCCGCGGCGCGGATCGCCGAGTTCGACGGTGTGCTGCTGTCGCCCGGGCCGGGGAAGCCCGCGGATGCCGGAGTGTCCATCGCGATCGTCCTGGCCGCATTCGAGGCCGGCTCACCGCTGTTCGGCGTGTGCCTGGGGCACCAGGCTATCGCTGAGGCCTTCGGTGCCACGGTGACGAACGCCGAGGAACTCATGCATGGCAAGACGAGTCAGGTCACCCACGACGGCAGTGCCTTCTATGACGGCGTTCCGCAGCCCTTCACGGCGACGCGGTATCACTCCCTCGCGGTCGTTGATTCGACGGTGCCGAGTGACCTCGTCGTCACCTCGCGCACGGCCGGTGGCGTGATCATGGGGCTGAGGCACGCGACCGCTCCGATTCTCGGCGTGCAGTTCCACCCGGAATCGGTCCTGACCGAGGGCGGCTACCTCATGCTGGCCAACTGGCTGGCCCTCACTGGCCTGCCAGAGGCCCAGGAGACCGCCCGGGGACTCCACCCCATCCTCAAGCTGTCCTAGGGTCACCGACTGGCCGCTGTAGTCCGACGCGAGTGCCCTGGTCGCTCCGTTGTGGTGTTCGCCGTGACGCCTTGACCGTGACGTGGTGAGCCGGTGAGCCGGTGAGCCAGTCGGCCCGGTCGGCCCGGTCGGCCCGGTCAGTCGCGGTTGGGTGGTCCGGTGAGGACCTGGTGGGCGCGGTGCCGGTTTGGTGGCCGCCATAGTCGTTGCGGGTCGATCAGCCCGGGTGCCCGCACTTGTGGTGAGCCGTTCACCATGCGGATCTCCCACCCGGAGGTGTCGATCGTGTGGTGATGGAACCAACACAGCAGCACCCCGTTGCCGATACTTCGCTAATGTGACCCCTATGGGAAACGTGAGATCAGCCGCGATTTACGCCCGCATCTCCAGCGACCAAACAGGCGAACGCCTGGGCGTACAACGCCAGCTGGAGGACTGCCGCAAACTCGCCGCCGAGAAGGGGTGGCCCGTCGTCGGAGAGTACATCGACAACGACATTTCCGCGTTCAAGGGGAAAGCTCGCCCGGAGTATGAACGGATGCTCCAGGACATCGAGGGCGGGCGCGTGGATGCCGTAGTCGCCTACCATCAGGACCGGTTGACGCGCCGCCCGATGGAGTGGGAACAGTTCGTGGAGCTGTGCGACAAGGCGCGCGTGCAGCAGCTCGTGACGGTCACGTCGGATATCAACTTTGGCAACGATAACGGGATGCTCGTCGCCCGCATCACGGCAGCCGTCGCCGCGAACGAGTCGGCGCGAAAGTCTGAGCGCATCAAGCGGAAGATCCAGCAAAACGTAGAGCAGGGCAAACCGAACGGCGGAGCGCAGCGCCCCTTCGGGTACGAGGCCGACAAGATGACCGTGCGCGAGTCCGAGGCCGAGATCGTCCGGATCCTCGTCGATCGCTTCTTGGCAGGTGAGTCCGTACGTTCTCTCGTCGCATGGATGATCACTGAAGGTGTCCCCACGACCGGGGCGGCAGCGGAATGGCGCACGCCGACCCTGCGGCAGATACTCATGTCCGGTCGCATTGCCGGCCTCCGCGATCACCACGGCGAGGCAGCGGGGCCGGCCGCGTGGCCCGCCCTCATCACCGAGGCCAAGCACGACCAGATCCTCGCCCTTTTCCAGACCAAGAAGGTGTCGGGACGTCGAGCACCCCGCAGTTACCTCCTGTCGGGGATGCTGCGCTGCGGCAAGTGCGGCAACCGCCTCTACAGCTCGGTCCGGCGCGAGCGACGCCGCTACGTGTGTACCTCCGGCCCGGATCACGGCGGCTGCGGTGCGCTGACGATCGTGGCTGAGCCGGTCGAAGAGTGGATTGCTGAGGCGGTGTTGATGCGCCTGGACACTCCCGCGATGGATGACACCCTTGCCGGACGCGCCGAGGTCAACGAACGACACACCGCCCTCGTGGCCGAGTTGCAGAGCGCTCAGTCGAAGATGCGTGAGCTTGCTGAGATGTGGGCGGCTGGAGAGCTATCGCGGCCGGAATGGAAAGCCGCACGAACGCCGCTTGAGGCCCGAGTTGACAACACCCAAAAGCAGCTGGACCAGATCGCCGGAACGAATACCCTCGACACTCTCGTGGGCCAAGGTCAGAACCTCGCCGCGAGTTGGGCCACCCTCAACCTCGACCGACAGGTCGCTATCGTTCGAGCTGTGCTGGACACGGCGACGATCCTCCCGGGCGTTCTAGGTGCCCGGAACGTGGACTACAACCGGATTGTTCCCAGCTGGCAGCTGTGAGAGGCGGGCGTTGCGGTCGCCGCTCCGCGGCTGCCCCGCAACATCCCGCCCTCTCAACAGCACGCCAACCCGCGAAACCACCCCGGCATCAGTCACCGCCACCGGGACCCCTTGGAGCGCGCAGGTGGCCTCCAACCACGCACGCAACACCGTCCTATCGATCACGACTCACCGGCCCCACTGAGCCCAGACGCACGGCGGCCCCTGCCAGTCCTCAACCGAGGACGATGACCACTCCACGGACGGCTGAGATTCCAATAGCATCGACGCTTGACTGAGCACGTCCTCAGACGAGAGGCCCGACAGCGCCACCGGGCGCGGCCGAAAATTCTGCGCCACGTCATACCGGTGCAACCCGAGCACGCGCACGGACGGACCCGCGAAGGACTTCGCCACGTACTTCGACAGGTACCCCGCCGCTATCCGGGCTTCGGAGAGATTACTCGACCCGACCGGCAGGTCGCCCAAAAGCTTGATGTGCACAAACCCGTGCCCCCACGCCGCCTCGATCAGTGAGCGCTTGATGAACCGTCCCACGGCAAAGTGCGCGTGCAGGCCGTGGCCGGTCTTGTGCCACTCTGGCACCCACGCATACGGGAACGCCGTCCCCCCGAGAGACGAGCGCAACGAGCGGAAGAACTCGCCCAGGTGCAGGCGCAGCATCTCGGGATCATGGCACCCCGACCCTCGGAAGGTGAGCGTGCCGAGCCTGTTGAGCCGGTTCGCAGAACAGTAGCGTCGCAACGTCGCCCGCGCACGCCGACCCGCTTCAGCCGCCGATCGCTCCGGATCCTTCGCGAAGCCCCGCGAGACGTAGCTCGGGAGACGCCGTACGGACGAATGGAACGACCCGCCGCCCTCTCCCGCCTCCGGGTACAGGGTGAATGTCCAGCCAGCGTCTGGGCGCCCCAGAGGAGCTAACGACGGCTGAAGTTGTAGTCCCACAATCTGGGACTCTAGCAAAGATTTGTGAGCTAGTCCCGCAAGCCGGGACTACCCGGCGTGTTCGGCCTCGCTCGGCGGTTCGGCCTGGAGGAATGACTCAACGTCGAGAACGATCCCAGGAAACCGGTAGACGTCCGGATGCTCACCGAACACCTTGCGAAACAGGGCGATCCGTCGATAAACCGCCGACCGACTCATCCCCAGGTGAGTCTGGAGGCCCTCAAAGCCGCCAAGCATATGCCACGAGATCCAGAATCCGAGCAAATCGAATGTGGCACCGCGAGCCATTGGCATCAGTAGCGGGGCGAGGCGCTTCGATAGCGGATCCGTGACCGGACGCACGGCCCGATAATACGAGTCCCACGCCTTCTCTAGTCGCCCCTTCGCAATTCCTTGCCCATCCGGCGACGGCATCCGCTGCGATCGAAAGTCAGCCATAACCACTCCCTAGTCCCAGAAAACGAGACTACATGATGCAGTGGAAATAGCGCAGACATAGCTGGAACGGTTCAGGTGCGCGGATCTGAACGCAGTCACCAGCCGCGAGAGCGGGAAGGCGGACGATCTGCACGGGGACGGTTATCCGAGAAGTAGTCACCCCGCATGTAGCGGTACTCCCGATCCAATGTCTTCCGCAAGAACCGAATGATGAGACGGATGTAGAGGCTCATAATCCACGCGCTCACGACCAACCCGACCGCGATTACAACGACGTAGATGACGATGATGAAAACGATGGCGCCAGCGCCCACCCCTAGATCCGTACCGAGATTCCCCATGATTCGAACGTATCGGATGCGGCTCCTGTTCCGTAAACCCCAGGTCCAGGGACAGGAGGCAAGCCTCCTGAGCTGCCGCGGGATTGTGCGCCTACGGCGCCCAATCCCTTGCCCTCGATCGCCCTACCGGGCTCCCGAGTTACGTTGCTTATTCAAGTAAAGGGCGCGGCTGCGCCGCCCGTATCATCGACCACATGGATAGCAACAGTCTTGGGGGCGAGTCGTAATGGACATCGAGTGGGCAATTGAGCAACTCAATAAGTACTTGTCCTTGCATGAGCGCGTTCCCTTGCCCGCTGAGGAGATGAGTCCCAACCGAAAAACCCGACGTCGGGGTTCGGATGCAGAAGTGAGCAATATCGACAATGTTGTCAAAGCGATTGGCGAAGTTACATACGGGTCGGCACCACGGTATGTCGGCGTAGATTTTGTCAGGAGCCTGATTTGGGAGCTAACCGAGGGCGACCAAGTTCGCCTAAAACTGGGGATCGCGGACCCCGCACCGTCCATTGAAGCTGATTCGCTCCACCCTTGGGTGTGGGATGCGGCTCGCCCGCACTGGACGAGCGGAAACTACGATGCGGCCCTCTGGGCGGCAGGCGTGAACGTGAACTCGCGTCTCCAGAGGAAGGTGGGGCGGAAAGATATCGGCGAGGGTCAACTCCTTAGGGAGTCGTTCAGCACGGGGGAGCCGAAACCCGGCAAGTCTCGTCTTCGCTTGACGGACCCGTCGAATCAGTCATTGTTTCAGGACCTCCAAGTCGGTGCAGGCAATCTTGGTCAAGGTCTGTACTCGGCAGTCCGAAATGTAATCAATCACGTCGATGCGAGAGAGCACAGCTTCGGCGAAGCGGAGACGATTGAGGCTCTTGCGGCGTTCAGCCTGTTGGCTCGGTGGATCGATCGTGCCGAACTCGTCGAGGCACCGGCAGAAGTCGTTGTCGAAGAAACGATCTGAGCTTCGGGCCACTGAGGCTGAGCAACCCGACAAGGGGTCATATTAAGAACTTGTGCCGTTGTCCACGGTCGTCGGCCCGTCCTTGGCCCAGGGCTTCACGTGGTGCACTTCGGCCCAATGGGCCGGGGCCTTGCACCCGGGGATGATGCACCCGCCGTCGCGGGCGGTGATCGCCCGGCGCTGGGCCCGATTGAAGTACCGTCGTTCCGGACCTAGCTTGAGGACCTGGTTGTTTTCCCCGAACAGGACCCCTTGGAAGCCGCCGTCACAGATCCGCTGGTGCACCGTCTTGAGCGATACCGGGGCGTCGACGCCGTCGATCCACCCGACGCCGACCCCGGAGGCGAGGTCCGCGGCGTTCACGTGCACCATCACCGTCGGCGCCGACCCGCCCATGCTGGGCGTGTCCTCGTCCCGGGCGGCGTGCTCGATTAGGGCCCGGAGGA
>NZ_JASJVI010000112.1:0-9387 GCF_035019865.1 Cryobacterium sp. 10I5 | reverse complement strand
GTGGGCTCGGAGATGTGTATAAGAGACAGGCGCTCGTCCGGGACATCCGTCGTTCCGGCGCCGTTGTCAGGCGGGCAGCACGGCGTCGAATTCGATGTGCGCCTTGATCGTGGTCGCCGGGTGGTGTGCGGCCTCCAGTGCGCCCAGGGCGTCGTCGACCCCGAACCGCTGCGTGACGAGCGGGCTCAGGTCGATTCCGGTGTGGGCCAGAAAGCGCAGGGTCTCAGGCCACACTCCGGGCGAGCCGACTGAACCGGTGATCTTGAGCTCCTTGGACTGGATGAGTCCGAGCTTCGCCGGCGCCTCGCGCCCGACATCGATGCCGATGTAGGCGACCCGGCCCCGGAAGGCGGCGAGCTCGAGTGCCTGGGCCATCACGGCCGGCCGGCCGCTGGCCTCGACGACGACATCCGCTCCACGCCCCTCCGTCTGCTCGTTCAGGAACTCGACGATGTCGTCGGGGTGCACGGCGTGGCGGGCACCGAGTCGCAGCGCGGCGTCGCGCCGTTCTGGCGAGGGCTCCACGACGATCGTCACGGCGCCGAGAGCGGCGGCGGCCGCGGTGACGGCGAGTCCGATCGGTCCGGCTCCGAGTACGACGAGGGTGTCGCTCGCGTTCACGTTGCCGACCCGCATCAGCGCGTAGTAGGCGACGCTGAACGGCTCGACGAGCGCGCCGTTCGTGTACGACACGCTCGCGGGCAGCTTGTGCAACCATTCTGGCCTGGCCACGAAGAACTCGGCGGCCGCACCGCTGATCGAGAACCCGAAATGGTCCTCTCCGATCACGCACTCGCCGACGACTCGATCACCGGCGGCGAAGTCGCGCACCCGGCTTCCCACCGCGACGACCTCGCCGGACCATTCGTGGCCGGGAATGATCGGGTACTCGAACGGGATGATGTACCGCCCCTCGAGCAGATCGATGTCGGAGTGGCAGACCCCGACGGACCGCGCGGCGACGAGCACATCGTCGGCTCCGATTGCGGGGATGGGCAGCTCGTCGATGCGCGGAACATCCTGTTCCGCGAAGCGCAGCGCTTTCATAATGGGGTTTCCAATCGTAGAAGGTACGCCGAGGAGAGAGGCGAAGAGCGGGAGCCGGAGGCGGTGCGTTGGTCAGTCCGAATCGACGTCAGCGGGCGTTGACGAGGACCTTGACCTGGTCGCCGGTCGGCGACAGCAGCGTCTCGAAGCCCTTCTCGACGACATCCGCCATGCTGATCTGGGCGCTCACGACCTTCTCGACCGGGTACCGGCCGCGGGCGATCAGGTCGATGATGCGCGGCCAGTCCGTGACCGGATAGCACCAGGTGCCTGAGAGGGTGATGTCGTGCTCGGAGAGCACCATGGGGTCGATGGCCGCCAGCCTGGTGTGGAGGCCGGTCTGCGAGATGCGCCCGGCCGAGCGCACCGAGGCGATCGCCGTCTGGAGGGCCCGCTCGTTTCCCGAGCACTCGATCACCGCGTCGACCCCGATTCCTTCGGTCTGGTCCTTGATCCAGGCGACGACGTCGATCTTGGACGGATCGATCACTTCGCCGACGTCCAGGCTCCTTGCGAGCGCGACACGGGTCGGGTTGACCTCGGAGATGAACACGCGGGCACCGAGCGCCGAGGCGTAGAGCGAGGCGAGCGCGCCGATCGGACCGGCGCCGGTGATGAGCACGGTGTCCCCCGGCCGCACCTGCGCGGTGTCGACTCCGTATGCGGCCACGGCTCCCGGCTCGACGAGGGCGCCCTGGAGGTCGGAGACGGAATCGGGCAGCACGCTCACGTGACTGGCCGGGACGACCGCGAGCTCCGAGATCCCCCCGGAGGCGAAGCTCAGGCCGACGCAGGCCATCGACTGGCACAGGTGGTTCAGGCCGCGGCGACAGTAGTAGCAGCTGCCGCAGTACAGCAGCGGCATCACGGACACCCGCTGGCCGACGCGCACCGACCGCACGCCCGAACCCACCTCGAGCACTTCCGCCGAGAACTCGTGCCCGAGAATCTGCGGGGCCGTTGCCCCGGTGAGCGGATGCGGGTGCGAGGGAATGACGATCGGCCCCATGGCGTACTCGTGGAGGTCGGTGCCGCAGATGCCGCACCAGTACGGCCGCAGCAACACGTCCAGGCTGCCGAGCGGCGGCGGCCCGTCCACGTCTTCGATGCGGATGTCGTGCGCGCCGTGGAAAACTGCTGCCTTCATGCTGCTGCCCCTTGTAGTGGATCGAAGAGAACCTTGCCCTCGAGCCGGCCTGTCGCGAGCCGCTCGAGCTGTTCGGCGAGATCGTCAAGAGGTCGGACGGAGTCGAGAAGTTCCGTGCCCAGGTTCGTCGTCGCCAGAATACCCAGCGCCGGGGCGAGGTCGGTGCCGCAGACGTGCGCGAGGGTCGTCTGAACGGTGATCTCGCGCATGACGAGCGAATGGATGTCCACGGACTGCTCTGTCGACGGCAGACCGACCTGGAGGATGGTTCCGCCCTTGCGCACCATCGAGAGGGCGGTGTTCAGTTGTCCGGGCGCGCCGCTGGCCTCGATCACGACGTCGGCGCCGAACGGCCCGATGGCCTCGGCGACGCGGGCGGCGGCATCCGCACCCGCCTCGACGACCCGGGTCGCGCCGAGGCGACCGGCTCGCTCGAGGCGCGCGCCGGGAAAGTCGATCACGGTCACGTCGGCGGACACAAGCGAGTTCAGCCCGGCGAGCACGAAGGAGCCGATCGCCCCAGCCCCGATCAGGACCACGCGGTCGCCGTCACGCACCCCGGACCGTCGGGCGGCGTGCAGGCCGACCGCGAGCGGCTGGGCCAGGCCCGCGAGGTCGACGGGGAGCCCCTCGGGAACGAGGACGAGGGTGCTCTCGGGGCAGGAGACGAACTCGGCCATGCCGCCGTCGGTATTGAGCCCGAGCGTGTAGTACCGGTCGCAGAGGTTCGTGCGACCTTCCGCGCAGCGGGCGCAGACGCCGCAGGAGACGCCGGCACCGCTCGCGACGATGTCTCCGACAGAGAAGCGGCTCGACTCGTCGACCGCGAGGACCTTCCCGACGAATTCGTGGCCGGGAATCATCGGTCCGGCCTGGCCGGTGACGGGGTGACGGTGCTGCACCGGGAAGGTCAGCGGGCCCGCCTTCCACTCGGTGGCGTCTGTTCCGCACATGCCGCTGCGCAGCACCTCGAGCAGGGCTTCGCCCGGAGCCCTGACGGGTACGGGCACCTCCTCGAGGCGAACGTCGTGATCGGCGTGGTAGACGGCGGCGCGCATTCCTCGCCCTACTCGGCTTCGCCGCGACCGGCGGCGGTGTTGAGGTGCGACTGGGAGTCGCGCACGAGGGACAACGGTCCGCCGACGCTGTAGTAGCGCTGACCGGCGACGAGCAGGTCCTCTGCCGGGAACTTGGTGATTACCTGGCACCCGGTGGCGGTGACGACGACCTCTTCCTCGATGCGGGCGGCCCCGATGCCATCGGCGGACGGCCAGTAGGTCTCGAGGGCGAAGACCATGCCCTCCACGAGCACCTCGGGGTGGTCGAGGGACACGAGCCGGGAGAAGATCGGCTTCTCCCAGATCGACAGGCCGACGCCGTGGCCGTACTGCAGAGCGAAGGCGGCCTCTTCGTCGGGGAAGCCGAATTCCTGGGCGGTCGGCCAGACCTTGACGATGTCGGCGGTGGTGGCCCCGGGGCGCACGAGCGCGATCGCCCTGTCCATGTACTGGCGGGCGATCTTGTAGGCGTCGTGCTGCGCCCGGCTCGCAGACCCGACCGCGAAGGTGCGGTAGTAACAGGTGCGGTAGCCCTGGTAGCTGTGCAGGATGTCGAAGAAGGCGGGGTCGCCCGGCCGGATCAGCCGGTCGGAGAAGACGTGCGGGTGCGGGGAGCAACGCTCGCCCGAGATGGCGTTCACTCCCTCGACGTACTCGGACCCGAGGTCGTAGAGCACCTTCGAGACGAGCCCGACGGCCTCGTTCTCGCGCACGCCCGGCCGCAGGAATTCGTAGAGGGACTCGTACGCGGCATCCACCATCGACGCGGCCTGTGTGAGCAGCGCGATCTCGTCACCGGTCTTGACCGCACGGGCGTTGAGGAACACCTGCTGGCCGTCGACCACCCGGATCCCCTCGTTCTGCAGGGCCATCAGGATGGGCAGTTCGATCACGTCCACGCCGAGCGGCTCGTTCTGCAGGCCGAATTTCTCCAGCTCACGCTTGATCTTCTTGGCGACGCCCTCTGCGATCCCCGCGTCGGGGTGGAAGGCTCCACGGAGGGTCGAGATTCCGGCCCGGGCGCCGTTCTCGGCCCGCGGCCGGACCGCGCCGTGGTGCGGGGCGTGCGGGTCGGCATCCGCTTCGGCGGTCGTGGTCTGCAGCCACGGGTTGTAGAGCTGGTGGTGCTTGGCCGCTGAACCGAAGTCCCAGACGATCGGGTCGCTGTGCCGGGTGAGCAGGGAGAAGCGGATGAGCTTGTCCATCGCCCAGGTGCCGATGTGGGTGGACGACATGTAGCGGATGTTGGCGAAATCGAAGGCGAGAACGGCCCCGAGATCCGAGCTGGTCAGCTCGCGCCGGAGCTTGGCGAGCCTGTCCGTGCGGAGGCGATCGAACTGGATGCGCTCCTCCCAGTCGACGGCGTTGGTTCCGAAGGTAGCTGTAGTCACGGTCGTGTCATTCCTTTGCTGGGTGTCGTGCTGAGAGTCGGGGGACGGGCTGGGGTTCAGACGAGGATCATGCCGCCCTCGATGGGAATGACCTGGCCCGTGATGTAGTCGGAATCGCTCGCGGCGAGGAAAACCGCGGTGGGCACGATGTCTTCGGGCACGGCGGGGCGACCCAACAGGATGTCGCCGGCCATCGAGTCGAAGCCGGAGTCGCCTGCGCCCATCTCCGTCAGTTCGGCGTCGAGCTTCGTCCAGAGCGGAGTGGCGACGACGCCCGGTGCGAACGCGTTGACCGTGATGCCCTCGGGGGCCAGGGCTCGTGCCGCAGCCTGGGTGAGGGAGATCACGGCTGCCTTGGCCGCACTGTACGGTGCGAAATTGGGGAAGCCGGTCCTGCCCGCGATCGAAGCGGTGTTGATCACCTTGCCGGTGCCGCCCTGGGCGATGTACTGCTTCGCGGCCTCCTGCGTGCCGATCAGTACGCCGAGTGCGTTGACCTTCATCACGAGCTCGAAATTCCGCTCGGTGATGTCGAGGAACCTCATCGGCGAGTTCATGCCGGCGTTGTTGAAGTAGACGTCGAGGCGGCCGAAGCGGGAGACGGTCGCCTCGATGGCGGACCGCACCGCTTCGCGGTCCGTGACGTCCGCCTGTACCGCCGCCGCAGCACCGCCGCGCGCCACGATGTCGTCCGCGACGAGCTGGCCTGCCGCGAGGTCGAGGTCGGCGATCATCACGTTGGCGCCTTCGGCGGCGACGCCCCTCGCGATGGCGGCTCCGATTCCGGATGCGCCCCCCGTGACGACGACGGTCTTCTCGGCAAGTCGATTGCCCACGTGTTCTGCTCCTTTGCAGTACGAAGTCTGGTGTCCGGCCGGAGCCGGGGTCTCGCAGCAATACTATTTTGTACAGTCTCACTGCACAAGGTGTTGCTTGACATTCAACTCAGCGGCGTGGAGCTTGTCAAGCAAAGGGTGGCGTCGCGGCGGAAATCACGTTGAGCGGACCAGGAACTGGCGATAGTGTTCACTGAAACTGTACATTGGGGGCGGGGGCCTCGGTCCGGCGCGCAGGAGCGTCTGCCGGAATCCGGCATTCGGGATCCGGGAAACCTCAAGACGATCTGGAAGGCGTGAGAGCATGTCGGACATCAGCTTCATCGGACTCGGCGAAATGGGCTCGGCCATGGCCGGCCACCTCCTCGAGACCGGCCATTCTGTGCGGGTCTGGAACCGATCATCCGGAGCGGTGGACGCCCTCGTCGCAGCCGGCGCCACCCGGTCGACCTCCATCACCGACGCTCTCGGCGTCGGAACCGTGATCTCGATGCTCGCCAATGACGCGGCCGCCGAGGCAGTCTTCAGCGCGGAGGCCCTCGCGGACGCGCCGGCCGGCACCCTGCACATCAACTGCGCCACCCTCAGCGTCGAGGCCACGGACCGGCTGACCGACCTGCACTCCCTCGCCGGAATGGACTACGTGGCGGCTCCGGTGCTCGGCCGGTCCAACATCGCGGCGGCCGGGAAACTCAATGTGGTCGCGGCGGGCACGAAAAGCGCCACGGCCCGGGCGCAGCCCTGGCTCGACGCGATCGGCAAGCGCACCTGGGTCGTCGGCGAGCGCCCGAGCACGGCGAGCCTGGTCAAGATCGGCGTGAACTACACCCTCATCCACGCGCTCCAGGCCCTCGCCGAATCGGTGACTTTGGTCGAACACGGCGGAGTCGACGCCATGACCTTCGTCGAGATCCTGACGGATGCCGCATTCACGGGCAGCGTGTACACGGGCTATGGGAGCCTGATCGCCCGCAAGGAATACAGCCCGCCCGGTTTCACCGTGGGGCTCGGCCTCAAGGACCTGTCCCTCGCGGAGAGGGCTGCGGCGGGAAGCGGCGTCGTGCTCCCGACGGCGCCCGTTCTGCGCGACATGTTCGAGCGAACGCTCGCCGATCCCGACCTCGCACCTCTGGATTGGTCGGCCATCGCCGAGATCACCCGGGGGCTCAGCACCTCGGACTGAACCGCCTCGGGCACGAAGAACCGCCGGGCACGTATCGTGCCCGGCGGTTCTTCGTGCGGTAGCAGGATCACGACGGGCTACCGGAGCGCGAAGGACGTCTTCCTGCGCTTGTTGTTGCGTCGTGCGAGCGAGTAGACGATCGCCGCCACCAGGATGAGCAGCCCCTGGAACAGGTACTGCCACATCTGGGACAGCCCGAGGAACGACGTCGCATTGAGCACCTGCACGAGCAGGATGGAGCCGAGGAGCGTGCCGATGAACGTGCCCCGCCCGCCGAGCAGGCTCGTTCCCCCGAGCACGACCGCGGTGATGCTCGTCAGCGTGTAGCCGACGCCCTGGGCGGGGTCGCCGACCCCGATCTGCGCCATCAGCATCACAGCACCCACGAACGCGAACAGTGAAGTGGCCACATAGGCGAGGACGACGGTCCGGTTGATGTTGATGCCGTTCCTGCGCGCCGATTCCTCGTTGGACCCGGTCGCGCGCAGCCGCCAGCCCCAGCGCCGCTTCTTCAGGAGGAACTCGGTCACGAGCGTGGCCGCGACGAGCACGATGAAGGCGACGGGAACCGGTCCGAGCTGCCACCCGATGATTCCGGTGATCGTCGAGTTGATGTACCCGTCCGGGGAGCTCCTGAGCAGGAAGCTGAATCCCTGCAACGCGATGTACACGGTCAGGGTGGCGGCGATGGGGGTGAACCGGGCGAACCTGATCAACGATCCGTTGACCACCCCGATGACGGCCGCCACGACGATCATGAGCACGAAGCCGAGGACGATCATCATCACCGACTTGTCGTCGTTGATGAAGAACGAACCGATCACCACGAGGAATCCGGCAAGGGGCCCCACGGACAGGTCGATGCCTCCGATCAGCAGCGAAATGGTCTGACCCAGGGCGATGAAACCGAGCGCCGTGACGAGGGTGAGCACCGAGTAGATGTTGAAGTCGGAGAGGTAGCGGGCGTTCTGGCTGAACAGAAACGACCCGAGCAGGGCGATGACACCGACCAGGAGCACCGCGGGGGCGTAGTCGCCCTGCAGGAAACGACGGAGTCCGGAGCGCTTGGAGGCCGATTCATCGGCGACGACGGACACCGATCGGGTCGTCGAACGGACGGCGGCGTGGATCATGCGTTCTTCGCTGATCGCAGCGCCCTGGAGAACTTCGAGGGCGTGCCCCCTCGACATCACGATGACCTGGTCGCAGAGACCCTCGAGCTCCTTCGCGTCCGAGGAGGCCACGACGACGGGGATGCCGGAGGCTGAGACCTCCCGCAGGATCCGGTAGATCTCGGCCCGGGCACCCACGTCGACGCCCTGAGTCGGCTCATCGGCCACGACCAGCAGCGGCTCGGAGAGCAGCGCCCGCGCCAGGACCACCTTCTGCTGGTTGCCGCCGGACAGGGAGGAGACGACGGAATCCATCGACGCTGCCTTCACCGCGAGCGAACCGAGCGTCTCGGCCACGGTGCCCAGTTCACGCTTGCGACTGAGCAGCGGTCCCCGCTTGAACTTCGCCAGTGCCGAGACGGCGGCGTTCTCGCGCACCGAAAGGGACATCAGGAGGCCCTCGCGGTGGCGATCGGCGGGCATGTATGCCGCCTCCTGGAGGAGTTGCCGGGAGTTCAGGGTCTTGCCGGCGATGGCCACCGTTCCGGTGAAGTAGTCGAGACCGGCGAGCGCGCGCATCAGTTCGCTCTGGCCGTTTCCGACGACCCCGGCGATGCCGATGATCTCGCCCGGACGGGCGCTGATCGAGATGTTCGCGAATCCAGAGCCGCTCAACCCGTTGATCGAGAAGTTCGTCTCGTCGTCCGGCGAGCCGATGTGCTTGGGCGGGAACGTCGATTCGAGCTTGCGTCCCACGATCATCGCGAGCAGTTCGTCGTCGGTGATGTCGGCGACCCGGGCGCTGCCGCGGACGCGGCCATCCCTCAGTACGGTCACCTTGTCGGCGAGCTCACGGACTTCGGCCAGGCGGTGGGTGATGTAGACGACGGCCGTCCCGTTCGACACGGACCTGCGCACACGTTCGAACAGGAGGTCGACGGATGCCTGGCCGAGGGGCGCGGTCGGTTCGTCGAGGATGAGGAGTTTCGGCTTGAGGGCAAGAGCCTTGGCGATCTCGAGCAGGTGCTTCTGGGCAACCGACAGGAGTTCCACGCGATCCTGAAGGTGCACGCTCAGGCCGGCGTCTGCGAGCAGCGCCGTGGCGGTGGCTTCGAGCGACGTGCCGGACGCGAGGACCGCGGCGGGCAGGGCGACCTGCAGATTCTCCAGGACGGTCATGTCCGGAAGCACGGCGGGATGCTGGTGGACGATCGCGATTCCGAGCTGCACGGCGATGGCCGGCGTCAGCACGCCGATCGGGGTGCCTTCGAAGGTGATGCTGCCCCCATCGGGCTGCGCCGTGCCCGAGGCCACGTTCATCAACGTCGACTTGCCCGCGCCGTTCTCACCGAGGATGGCGTGGACTTCGCCGGGCAGGATCTCGACGGAAACGTTCGAGAGGGCCGCGACGCCGGAGTAGAGCTTCGAGATGTCGGACATCACGAGGGTTGCGGGGGCGGCGGGCTCGACCTTGTCCGGCGTTGTCACGTCGACGGTGTCGTGGTTGTTCACAGTTGTGACCTTTTCCTGTCTGTGCAATGTGGGGAACGAACCAACCGTCGGGGGGGGGGGGGGGGCGCCGGGGGGGGGGGGGGGGCGCGGGGGGGGGGGGG
>NZ_JASJVI010000111.1:0-9394 GCF_035019865.1 Cryobacterium sp. 10I5 | reverse complement strand
GGGTCGCCCCGGGCAGCCCGCCCGCCCCGGCGCCCGGCGCCGGAAGCGCAAATAACCCGGTGCGGAACGCACTGGCCGTGTTCGCCGGCGGCATCATCGGCACGGCCCTGCGGCTCGGCATCGACCGTGCGCTGCCGCACAGCGATACCCAGTTCCCGGTCAGCACCCTGATCATCAACACCCTCGGGGCGTTCGTGCTCGGCTGGCTCGTCGCCGGCCTCTGGACCCGCCCCGCGGTGCCAGCCTGGCTCAAGCTCGTGCTCGGCCCGGGCGTGCTCGGCGCCTTCACCACGTTCTCGGCCGTGATGGTGTCCCTCGTCTCCCTCGGCGCGGCCTCGTCGTGGTCGCTCGCGGGCCTGTACCTGCTCGCGACACTGCTGCTGGGGTTCCCTGCGGCCTTGCTCGGCGTCTGGCTCGGCGGGCGCATCCGTCATCTCCCCTCCGCGGATGCCGGGGCCCGTTCGTGAACGCCCTCGTCTTCGCCGCCGTGGTCGCCGGCGGCGGTGCGGCAGCCGTGGTGCGGTACTTCGTGTCGCGCGCGCTCCCGGTGGGACCGGGCCGCCTGCCGATCGGCGTGCTGATCGTCAACGTGGCCGGGGCACTGCTCGGCGGCGTGATCCTCGGGCTCGCCGAGCGCGCCGTGCTCAGCAGCGACCTGCGGCTCGTGCTCCTGACCGGGGTGTGCGGCGGCCTGACGACGTTCAGCACCTGGAGCGTCGAAACGATCGACCTCGCACTCAAGGGACGCTGGCGCTCCGCCGTGCTCAACCTCGTCGGCACCCTGCTGCTCGGCATCGCGGTCTGCGCCGCCGGCTACCTCCTCGCGCGCTGAGCCGGTACCTGCCCCTGCAGGCATAACTCCTGCAAATTCCACCCCGGCGGGACGTCACCCCCGGAATTCCGCGGTAGTCCGCCGGGTCGGCCGGAATGTGCCGGAGTTATGAACGAGAACAGGTCAGAGCAGGGCGAGCACCTGGCGGGCGATCACCCGGCCGGCCCGGTGCGCGCCGATCGTGCTCGCCTGCGGCCCGTACCCGGCGAGGAAGATCCGCGGGTCAGTCCAGCTCGCCCCCGACCCGACGACGAGCCCGCCATCCTTGGCGCGAAGCCTCAGCGGCGCGAGGTGCCGCACTTCGGGCCGGAACCCGGTCGCCCAGATGATCACGTCCGCTTCCGTGAAGCTGCCGTCTGCCCAGCGCACCCCGGTCGGCTCGATGCTCGCGAACATCGGCCGGGCGGTGAGCACCCCGCGCTCGATCCCCGCGGCGATCCGGCGGCTCACAGGCACGCCGGTGCCGCTCACGATGCTCGGCAACGCCCGACCGGACCGGGCCGCCTCGTCCTGGGCGGCGACGGCGGCCGAGGCCCCCTCGAGGTCGAGCTGTTCGGTGTGCACCCAGTCGATCGGGCGCCGCGAGGCCCAGGTCAGCTCGGCGGCGACGTGTTCGAGCTCGAGCAGGAAACCGATAGCGGATGTGCCGCCACCGACGACCACGACCCTCCGGCCGGCGAAGTCCCCGGCCGCCCGGTAGCCCGAGGTGTGCAGCTGCTGACCGGCGAAGCTTGCGGCCCCCGGGTAGTGCGGCACGAACGGGGCGCCCCAGGTTCCCGAGGCGTTGACGAGCAGACGGGCGGTGGTCTCGTGGTCGCCGAACCCGGGCGACGCGCTCCGGATCACGAGGTCTGCACTGCGATTGAACACGGCGGTGACGGTGACGGGTCGCACGACCCTGAGGTTGAAGTGCTCTTCGTAGCGGCGGTAGTACTCGGTGACGACGTCCATGGCCGGGCGAGTGCGGTCGGCCGTCGCAAAGCTCAGGCCGAGTTCGCTCATGCCGGGCAGGTCGTTCACCCGGTGCGCCGATCCGAGACGGAGTCCCGCCCAGCGGTGCTGCCATGCGCCGCCCGCGTGCGGGCCACGGTCGAAGAGCACGAAGTCGCGGCCCGGAACCAGCTCGAATGTGCGCAGGTAGTACGCGACCGCGAGGCCCGCCTGCCCCGCTCCGATGATGACGACGGGAACGCTCGCGTCACTCGACATCGCGTCCCCCTCTTCACCAGCGTACGTCCGGCGTAAGATCACTGTGTGCGGAGCGGTTCATCCTCCGAGCCACAATCGGGCCTTCAGGCCCACCATGCTAAACTAGCGCCTAGTTTTCACCATTCCGTTCGGCAACTCCCGGGTGACTCATTCCTCACCTGGCCTGGCATCGTTAGGGGGTCTCGCATGGGGCGCGGCCGTCAAAAAGCAAAGCACACCAAGGTCGCCCGTGAGCTGAAGTATTTCAGCCCGGACACCAACTACAACGCGCTCGAACGCGAGCTCACGGGGCATCCCGTGGACGACGAGCGTCTCGACGAGGACCTGGCCAAGTGGCCGGAGTACGAGCCGGGTACCTCCGAGGAACCCGACCGATACGTCGACACCTACGCGACCGAAGACGAGCAGAAGCGCGCCTGACCGCCGTCCACTGTCACGGGCGCCGCTCTCGGCGCCCGTTTTGTGTGCGCCGGAACCCGCACCGCGCTGAGCGCGCGGCACCCAGCGAGTTGGCAGCATTCGCTCATACGCGACGGCGTTACACGTCGACTGTCGCCGTTTCCGCCGAGGCGACCCGGCACATGGGCGACTCTCGGCGCATCCGGCGACGTTCGGCGCGGGCGACGGCCGCGGGCGGGGACGCTCGACGGATGCCGCGACGCGCGCGGGCGGGTCAGGCCGCGTAGCCGCCGACCAGTCGCACGGCGCCGCCGTTGACGCCCTTGGCACCCTGCACGAAACCGGTGAGGTCGTGCGGGGCCGTGGACACTCGTCCGGCGACCCAGGCCGGGATGCCGTCGGCCGCGAGGCTCGCGATGACCGAGGACGCGGCATCCGCTGCGACGACGGCGAACATGCCGACGCCGAGGTTCCAGGTGCCTTCGGAGCTCTCGAGGGTGCTGCCGGCGAAGGCGCTCAGCACCCGGAAGACGGGGTCGGGCGACCAGGTGGACCGGTCGACTTCGACCCACGCAC
The DNA here is from genome assembly GCF_035019865.1 of Cryobacterium sp. 10I5. Taxonomy (NCBI): domain Bacteria; kingdom Bacillati; phylum Actinomycetota; class Actinomycetes; order Micrococcales; family Microbacteriaceae; genus Cryobacterium; species Cryobacterium sp. 10I5. The sequence goes on along the minus strand of NZ_JASJVI010000111.1, from coordinate 6,378 downwards.
CGATCGGGAGCACGCGCGCGAGGTTCGCGGCGATGCCGCCGCCCGTGACGTGGCTGAGCGAGTGCACCGCTCCGGCGAGTTCGGGGTCGGCGAGCACGCTCAGCAGCGGGCCGGTGTAGAGCCGGGTCGGCTCGAGAAGGATTTCGCCGACGACCCCGCCGAGTTCGCTTGAGGTGTCGGTGTAGCCGATGCCCCGTTCGGCGAGGATATGCCGGACGAGCGAGAAGCCGTTAGAGTGCAGGCCGGATGAGGCGAGCGCGACGACGACGTCGCCCGCGCGGACGCGCTCGGCGCCGAGCACCTGGTCGCCCTCGACGACGCCGGTGGCAGCGCCCGCGACGTCGTAGTCGTCGGGGCCGAGGAGTCCGGGGTGCTCCGCGGTCTCTCCGCCGATGAGGGCGGTACCGGTCTCGGCGCAGGCGCGGGCGATGCCGCCGACGATCTCGGCGATGCGCTCGGGCACGACCCGGCCGCAGGCGATGTAGTCGGTCATGAACAGCGGGCGGGCGCCGACCACGACGATGTCGTCGACGACCATGCCGACGAGGTCCTGGCCGATGGTGTCGTGCTTGTCGATGGCCTGGGCGATCGCGACCTTGGTGCCGACGCCGTCGGTCGAGGTCGCGAGCAGCGGGCGCTTGTAGGCCGTGAGGAACGAAGCGTCGTAGAGCCCGGCGAAACCGCCGAAACCGCCGAGCACTTCCGCGCCGTGGGTCCGCGACACGGCCGCCTTCATCAGCGAGACTGCGAGGTCACCCGCCTCGGTGTCGACTCCGGCTGCCGCGTACGATGCGTTGCTCATTCTTGTCTTCCTGGATCGCCGATCATGAACTGTCCCTGGGTGCCGCGCACGGGGGTTCGCGTGCTCGCCCGCATCGAAGCCGGATCGAGGAGCGGTTCGTACTCGGCGTCGGGGCCCGGGTCGCATCCGTCGGATGTGCGGTTGGCCTCTGCTGCGGCAACGGATGCCGCGCTCGCGACGACCGGGGACCCGGTGGACGCCGTCGACCGGGTCGAATCGGTCGATCCGGCCGGGGCGGTGCGCTCGAGCAGGTTCTTGCCGAGGTGCAGGGAGTCGGGGAGCGGGATCGGGTACACGCCCGTGAAGCAGGCCGTGCAGAGGCGCTCGCGCGGCTGCTCGGTCGCGGCGATCATGCCCTCCGGGGAGAGGTAGCCGAGGGAGTCGGCGCCGATGGCCTGACGCACCTCGTCGACGCCGAGGCCGGTCGCGATGAGTTCGGCCCGGGAGGCGAAGTCGATGCCGTAGAAGCAGGGCCAGGTGATCGGCGGGCTCGAGATGCGCACGTGCACCTCGGCGGCGCCGGCCTCGCGGAGCATGCTGACCAGGGCGCGCTGGGTGTTGCCGCGCACGATCGAGTCGTCGACGACGATGAGGCGCTTGCCCTTGATCACGGCCTTGAGCGGGTTGAGCTTGAGCTTGATGCCGCGCTGGCGGATGGTCTCCGACGGCTGGATGAAGGTGCGGCCGACATAGGAGTTCTTGACGAGGCCCTGGCCGAACGGGATCCCGGAGGCAGCCGCATAGCCGATCGCGGCGGGGGTACCCGACTCGGGGGTCGGGATGACGAGGTCGGCCTCGACCGGGTGCTCTGCGGCGAGCCGGCGGCCCATTTCGACCCTCGCCTCGTGCACGCCGCGACCGGCGATCGTGGTGTCTGGCCGGGCGAGGTAGACGTATTCAAAGACGCAGCCGGCGGGCTTGGACTCGGCGAACCGCTGCGAGCGGAGACCGTTCTCGTCGATCGTGACGAGCTCCCCGGGTTCGACTTCGCGCACGAAGCTCGCCCCGACGATGTCGAGGGCAGCGGTCTCGGAGGCGACGACCCAGCCGCGCTCGAGCCGGCCGAGGACGAGCGGCCGCACGCCCTGCGGGTCGCGCGCGGCGTAGAGGGTGGTCTCGTCCATGAAGACGAGGCAGTAGGCGCCGCGCAGCCGGGGCAGCACCTCGAGGGCCGTGGCCTCGAGGGTGTGGTCGAGGTCCCCGGTGAAGAGCGCCGTGATCACGGCGGTGTCGGTGGTATTGCCGCGGGCGAGTTCACCCTCGACCTTCGGGTAGCGCTCGTGGACGAGCTGGAGCAGCTCGGCCGTGTTGGTCAGGTTGCCGTTGTGGCCGAGGGCGACGGTGCCGCTCGAGGTACGGCCGAGGGTCGGCTGGGCGTTCTGCCAGCTCGAGGATCCCGTGGTCGAATAGCGGGTGTGCCCGACGGCGATGTGGCCGAGGAGGGTGCTCAAGGCGGCCTCGTTGAAGACCTGCGAGACCAGGCCCATGTCCTTGTAGATCAGGATCTTGGTGCCGTCGCTCGTCGCGATTCCGGCCGATTCCTGGCCGCGGTGCTGGAGGGCGTACAGCCCGAAGTAGCTGAGCTTGGCCACCTCTTCGCCGGGAGCCCACACGCCGAAGACACCACAGGCATCCTGTGGCCCCTTCTCGCCCTGCAAGAGATCGTGACCGAGAAGTCCGTCGCCACCAGCCAAATCGATGCCTCTTAACTATCTTTACAGCGTATTAGCGCTGGATGTTGGGGGGTCGTCTGCCTCGGCAGGAGCGTTCTCAACGCTCGCGCCGTAGACGCCCAGTCTATCGACGACGACCGTCTGGACCGAGCGACCGGTGAATCGGTCGATCAGGATCGCCACCAGGGCGCCGAGGGCAAGGCCGACGACCACTCCGACGAGGAGGAGGAATCCGAAGACCTGGAGGAGCCCGAATTCGGCCGTCTGGGGGAAACCGACGGTGAGGATGAGTGCGGTGACCGCCCCGAGGACGGCACCGACGATCATGAAGTTGAGGTAGCGCGGGGAGCGCCGCACGGTGGCCGCTGCCTGGCCGACGAGGATCTCGGGGACTGCGGTGCCCGGGGCGGGCTGCACGGGGGCGATGTCGTTCCCTGGCTGCTCGGTTGCGCTCATGGGGATATTCTCGCACGCGCGCCCGGGGAGTGCGCCGGGAGAACACGGGAGTGCGGTCGCCGCCGCGCCGGTTTCGGCAAACCGCTACCGCCGTTTCGGACGCGGCCTGCCAAAACCGGCGCGGGCGCGGATGCCTGCGGGCGCGGGCCGCCGAAACCGGCGCGGGTGCGACACTGGACGGGTGAACAGGATTGCGGTGCTCGGAAGCGCGAACATGGACCTCGTCGTGCGCCAGCCGCGACTCCCCCGCCCCGGCGAGACGATCTTCGGCCACGACTTCGCCCTCGTGCCCGGTGGCAAGGGACTCAACCAGGCGGTTGCCGCAGCCAGGCAGGGCGGTACGGTCGATTTCCTCGGGGCGGTCGGACGCGATGCCTACGGGACGGAACTCCGGGCACTGCTCGTGAGCGAAGGCATCCGCGTGGATGGTCTCGACACTGTCGACGGGCCGACCGGCACCGCGCACATCACCGTGCTCGACTCCGGCGAGAACTCGATCGTCGTCGTCTCGGGCGCGAACGCCGCCGTGACGGCGCTCGACGAAGGCCAGCGCGCCGCGATCGCGGCGGCGGACTTCCTCGTGCTTCAGTGTGAGCTGCCCGTGTCGACGCTCATCGAGGGGCTCGCGGTCGCGCGGGCGTCTGGGACGTTCACGGTTTTCACCCCCGCTCCGGTCGTGCCGCTGCCCGCGGCGTTCCTCGCCGGCGTCGACCTCGTCGTGGCCAACCGCCTCGAGGCCGAGGAGCTCACGGGTGAAGCGGATGCCGCACGCGCGGCAGAGTCCCTCAGCGCACGCCGGGGTTGGGCGATCGTCACGCTCGGCGATGAGGGTTGCGTCGTCGCCAGGGGCGGCGTCGCGCTCGGGCTCGCGCCCGCCCGGCCGGTGCGCCCCGTGGACACCACGGGTGCCGGCGACACGTTCGTCGGCGCGCTCGTCGCGCGGCTCGCCGAGGGTGCCGCAGGTACAGCGGGTACTTCAGGCGCCGCAGATGCTGCGGATGCGGCGGATGCGGCGGATGCCAACGCTGCTGCAGGCGCTTCGGATGCGGCCGTCGCGGGTGCCGTGCGACCGGACACCGCGCGTGCCCGCGTCGAAGTTTCGGAGGATGCGATGATCGACGCCATTCGTTGGGCGACGGTCGCGGCATCCGTTTCGGTCACCCGGGCCGGCGCGACGGCTTCGATGCCGACTCGCGCCGAGGTCGCCGCGATCCTCGCCTGAACCCACGGAAGCGGGGAAGCGTGGGGAGACTCAGGGGGCGAGCGTGAGGGGCAGCGGCAGGTGCGCGGAGAGGTCGGCGCGCTGTCCGCTCGCGTGGATGCGCCCGCTCGCGAGACCGTCTGACCACGCGAGCTCGCCGGTCGCGAGGGCGAGCCAGGTCGCGGCATCCGTTTCGACGACGTTGGGCGGGGTGCCGCGGGTGTGCCGGGGGCCGGCGATGCACTGCACGGCGCCGAACGGCGGCACGCGCACCTCGAGGGTGTTGCCGTTGGCCTCCTCTGAGAGCAACTGCAGGGTGTAGCGCACGGCGAGCGCGCGGATGTCCCGGCTCGCGCCCGCAGCATCCGCAGCGTAGCCGCGCACCGCGGCCCGGCCCACCCCGTCGTCGATCCTCGCCTTTGCCATTCCCCCATTCTGCCGGGTTCCCGGCGCCGACCGGCCCGGATTCGCCACGCGCCGGTGCGCCTCCTCGCCCCCTGCGCCTGCCCGGTGGTGGCTAACTCAGGAGATCCGCCGCCCGTGGTCTGCTCCGCCGCGTATTTTCGGGCGCAGGTCTCAGGCGCGCGCCAGGTCTTCCTGAGTTAGCCCCCCCCCCCCGGCGGAACGGGTCACGCGACTCGGGGTTGGGTGCACCTGTTACCGATGCGGACAATTGCGGCTCGCACACCGGCAACAGCTGTCCGCACCGGCCACAGGTGCGCCGAGGGAGCCGGCGTGCGAGGTCGGGGTGTGACCGGCATCCGGTAGCCTGAACCGGTGAGAATTCTGGTCCTCGGTTCCGGTGCCCGCGAGCACGCCATCATCACCGCGCTGCTCCGTGAGGAGCCCCGCCACGAGGTCGTCGCCGCGCCCGGCAACGCCGGCATTGCCGCCGCGGTGCCCGTGGTCGCGCTCGACCCGAACGTGCCCGGCGCCGTCACCGAGTACGCCATCGAGCACGGGGTCGACCTCGTCGTGATCGGGCCGGAGGCTCCCCTCGTCGCGGGCGTCGCCGACGCGCTGCGGGCACAGGGCATCCCGGTGTTCGGCCCGGGCCGCGCCGCCGCCGCCCTCGAAGGCAGCAAGACCTTCGCCAAGCGCATCATGGACGAGGCCGGCGTGCCGACCGGCCGCGCCGAACGCGCCGGCACCCTCGCCGAGGCGACCCGCGCCCTCGACGAGTTCGGGGCGCCCTACGTCGTCAAGGCCGACGGCCTCGCCGCGGGCAAGGGAGTGCTCGTCACGGAAGACCGTGTCGCCGCCCTCGCCCACGCCGAGCACTGGCTGCAGCACGGCGGCGTGCTCATCGAGGAATTCCTCGCCGGCCAGGAGGTGTCCCTGTTCTTCCTGAGCGACGGCCACACCGTGCTGCCGCTCTCCCCCGCACAGGACTACAAGCGCCTCGCCGACGGCGACCTCGGCCCGAACACCGGCGGCATGGGCGCATACTCGCCGCTGCCCTGGCTCGACGCCGGCTTCGGCAGCGAACAGGCCTTCGTCGACGAGGTGCTCGACACGATCGCCCTGCCGACCGTCCGCCGCCTCGCCGCCGAGGACACCCCCTTCATCGGGCTGCTCTATTGCGGCCTCATTCTGACGGATGCCGGCATCCGCGTCATCGAGTTCAACGCGCGTTTCGGTGACCCCGAGACCCAGGTCGTGCTGCCCCGGCTCGTGACGCCGCTCTCCGGGCTGCTGCTCGCGGCATCCACCGGCGGGCTCGGCGGGTTGGCCCGACCGGTGTTCTCCGACGCGTCCTGCGTGACTGTCGTGCTGGCGAGTGAGAACTACCCGGAGACCCCGGTGACCGGGCGGGCGATCACGGGCCTCGATGCGGCATCCGCTGTCGACGGCGTCACGATCGCGCACGCCGCGACGGCCCTCGTCGACGGAAGACTCGTCTCCACCGGCGGCCGGGTGCTGAGTGTCGTCGCGCTCGGTGACGGCTTCGCCGAGGCCCGCAGCCGCGTGTACAGTGCCCTCGCCGAGATCACCCTCGAGGGCGCGCAGTTCCGCACGGACATCGCCGCCCGCGTCGTCGTCTGACCCCTCGCTCCGCGAGCCAGCCAACTCCCCTGCCCGGCCAGTCCCGTCTGGCGGCCGCCCGTGACCCGACGCGCAGCCGCCGCGTGTGAACCAATTCGACGGAGATTTTGCGTTTCCACCACGTGAGACGCTCGATAAACCGGTTCAGATCCCAAAATCTCCGTCGAATTCGTTAGGGCGGGGCGCGTTTGGCGAGGGGG
>NZ_JASJVI010000110.1:0-9641 GCF_035019865.1 Cryobacterium sp. 10I5 | reverse complement strand
ATCCCGGTGTCCGCACCGAGGGCCTTGACCAGGTCGTCGACTTTCCGGGTCGAGACGCCGTGGACGTAGGCCTCCATCACGACCGCGAACAGGGCCTGGTCCACCCGGCGGCGACGCTCCAGCAGCGCCGGGAAGAATGACCCGGCGCGCAGCTTCGGGATCTTCAAGTCAAGGTCCCCGGCCGTGGTCGACAAGGTCCTCGACCGTGTCCCGTTGCGGTGGGTGGTGCGATCGCTGGAGCGTTCGAACGGGGCGGCGCCGATGAAAGCGGTCGCCTCCGCATCGATCAATTCTTGATACAAGGTTTCCGTCGCGACGCGGATGCGATCGGTGACATCGGTGAGTTTGAGTTCTCCCAACAGGTCGAGCAGGACAGACTGGTCTAGAGCCATCGTGTGGTGTCCTTCGTGAGTTGCTTTAGTCGGTACTCACTGACCATCCCACGGTGGCTCTTTACGTTGACGAAGCAACGCTCAAGAGCGGGAAACCACACCACTCACGGGGACGTAACCTTTGCTTGCCGCGTTCGACCGCCGGTCGATGCGATGGCAGTCAGCAATGAGCCCCCCGCACCGTTAGACACTCGTAACTATTTTCTTGCAGCCCTGACATTCCTGTGGGGGATACTGAGCTGGTCGATCCCGCTTGAGCGGTGTCGAAAAAATTGAGCAACGATGCCAGGAGACCGGATGACCATGACGCAGTCGACCCTCCAAGAAGCTGTAGCGCGGGTAACGGCAGTAGCCGCCGCTCACGCCCAACAGGTTGATGCCGATGGCAGCTACCCTGTTGATTCAGTCGCGGCACTCAGGTCGAGCGGGCTGCTCGGCCTGGTGATCAGCGAGGAGGCCGGCGGCATGGGGGCCGGGCCAGTCGAGTTCACGGAGGTGCTGAGCGCAATTGCGGTGGCGTGCGGCTCTACCGCGATGATCTACCTGATGCATGTCGCGGCCGCGGTGACGTTGGCATCCGCCCCGTCGACCGCGATGCCGGACCTCCTGTCGCGGATGGCTTCCGGGGAGGTGCTCGGCACTCTCGCGTTCAGTGAGAAGGGGTCGCGATCTCACTTCTGGGCTCCCGTGTCCGAGTCGGTAGTCGACGGGGACGACCTTCGTTTCACCGCCTACAAAAGCTGGGTGACCTCGGCCGGGTACGCCGACGTGTACGTGATGTCGTCGAAAAGCGCGGTCGACCCGGAGACCGTCGACCTGTACGCGATCCCGGCTTCGACACCGGGTTTGGACATCGCCGGTCCGTGGAGCGGACTGGGCCTGCGCGGCAATGCGTCGAGCCCGATGACGGTAGCGGTCACTATTCCGTCCAGTTATCGTCTCGGTGAGCCGGGCAGCGGGTTCGGCACAATGATGGCCACCGTGCTTCCCTGGTTCAACCTGGGCAACTCGGCAGTGTCGCTCGGACTCTCAACCGCAGCTGTTGATGCCGCCGTCGCACACGTGACCGGTGCCCGGCTGGAGCACCTAGACCAGGCTCTTTCCGCGTTACCGACGATCCGGGCACAAATCGCGAAGATGAGCATCACCTTGACAGCGCAGAAGTCCTATCTCGCACAGGCGGCCGCGAAAGTGGCGAACCCAGCCGAGGACACTCCGCTGTTCGTGCTGGGGGTGAAGGCATCCGCCAATGACGCTGCGCTGACCATCACCGAATCGGCGATGCGGGTGTGCGGCGGAGCGGCGTTCTCAAAACACCTACCTATCGAGCGGGCCTTCCGGGATGCGCGTGCGGGGTCGGTCATGGCCCCGACCGCCGACGTGCTTTACGACTTCTACGGGAAGGCTGTCACCGGCCTTCCGCTGTTCTGAGGTTCGGATGTCGAAACTCGTCGGAGCCCCCCTGCTCATCGGAGCGGTTGCCTACACGCCCAACGTCGTTCCCATCTGGGAAGGCATCCGCGAATACTTCGATGAACCGGCAACGGCGATGGATTTCGTGCTGTTCTCGAACTATGGTCGCTTGGTCGACGCGCTGCAAGCGGGGATGATCGACATCGCCTGGAACACGAATCTTGCGTATGCGCGGTCCGTGCTTCAGACCGACGGGCACGTGCGGGCGCTGGCCATGCGCGACACGGACGCCACATTTTCGACGGTGTTCGTTGCGGCAGCGGGAAGCGGCTGGTCCGGACCCGGCGATATCGCGACTCGGCGCCTGGCACTCGGGTCGGCAGACTCAGCGCATGCTGCGATTCTGCCGTTGCATTATCTGCGCGAAGCCGGAGTGGATGTCGATCACCTGCACATTCAGCGCTTCAACAGTGACATCGGCAAGCACGGTGACACCGGTCGCAGTGAGCTGGATGCGATCGATGCGGTGCTTGCCGGTGATGCTGATGTCGCTGCGATCGGTATCACGGTGTGGGAGAACATCGGCCGCGGCGACCTGATGCCGGGCATGCTGGAGCCGGTCTGGCAGACCGAAACTTACTCGCACTGCATGTTCACCGCCCTCGACACCTTGCCCGAGTCGGTCTATGCACCGTGGGTGGCGAAGCTGCTCGCGATGGACTGGGAGGTGCCAGCGCACCGTCGCATCCTCGAATTGGAGGGTCTGACCCGATGGGTCGAGCCACACCTCGAGGGCTACAACGGATTGTTTGCGGCGATCAAGGAACAGGGCGTCGACGCCCGATGGTAGTCATGGCGCTGATGCGGACCGTGGAGCAAATGGCCGAAGGCGACACGGCAGAGTTTGCGGTGGCGTCGGCGAGCGAACTGGAACTCGTGCGCCGATGGTGCGAGAAAACGGGCAACACCCTCGTCAGCACTTTGATGGTCGAGCAGGACACCGGCCACGTGACCGTGTGCCGGGGCCGGCCGCGCAACCCCGGCAGCATGATCCCCGCCGACCGGATGCCCGGGGCGCGGCTCTGGCTCTACACGAACTTTCACTGCAACTTGGCCTGCGACTATTGCTGCGTCGCGTCGTCGCCGAAGACCGATCCGAGTCTGCTCGGTATCGACAATATTCAGGCACTCGTCACCGAGGCTGCCGACTGGGGGGTGCGCGAGCTGTATCTCACCGGCGGCGAACCGTTCCTGCTGCCGGACATCGACGTCATCGTGCGGGCCTGCGTAGATCGCCTGCCGACCACACTGCTGACCAACGGGATGCTGTTCCGCGGCCACGGGCTGCGTAAACTACAGGCGATGCCGCGTCAAGGCTTCGCGCTCCAAATCAGTGTGGACTCACCCACCCCCGAGGTACACGATTCCCACCGCGGTGTCGGCAGCTGGAAACGGGCACTCGCCGGAATTCGAGTAGCCCTCGACGAGGAGTTCACTGTGCGGGTCGCCGCGACGATCTCGGCGCACGACGACCCGGCCCTCGACCAGTTGCACGCGCTATTCGACGGGCTCGGCATCCCGCGAGCCGACCAGGTCATCCGCCCCATCGCGCTCCAAGGCGTCGCGGAAGAGGGGGTCGCATTCACACGCGAATCGCTGATCCCCGAGGTGACCGTGACGGCGGACGGTATCTACTGGCATCCCGTCGCTGCCCTTGACGAAAACGCGCTCGTGAGTCGCCGGATACTCCCCCTGGCTCCCGCGCTCGACCGGGTCAGTGAGCTCTTCACCCAACAGTGGTCATCCGCAACGTCCGCCACGTCGATGTTCGCCTGCGCCTGAAACGAAGGAGAACTCCATGACCACCACCCGAACCACCGCACCGACACATATCAACCAGATCGAGACCGGGCGTCTCACTCGCGCGGTGCTCGCGGCCGTGCGGATCGCAGTGGGGTTGATGTGGCTGCAGAACGTGAACTGGAAACGCCCGCCAGACTTCGGGCAGGCTGCCCAAGACGGCCTGTACCAGTACACCGCCGATGCGGTGAAGCATCCGGTGCTCGGAGCTTTCAGCTGGCTGGTGCAGAATGTCATCTTCCCCAACTTCGCGCTCTTCGGCTGGGGGGTGCTGATCGCGGAATTCTGTCTCGGCGCGTTCCTGCTCGTGGGATTCCTGACACGCTTCTGGGCGGCCATCGGCATCCTCCAGACCATCGCCATCACCCTCTCGGTGCTGAACACCCCCGGGGAGTGGCAATGGAGCTACTACCTGATGTTCGCAGCGCAATTCGTCATCCTGGCAACCGCCGCGGGAAGGATCGCAGGCGTTGACGGGTTGCTGAGACCCCGGTGGTCGCTCGGCTCACGCCGGCCGGGTCGGATTGCGATGGCCCTCTCATGAGCGCCACCCCACTTGCCGGTGGTACAGCTTCAACCTCAGCAGTTTGGCGTACCCGCGGCCTGATCGTCGCAGGCTTCACCGCGCTCAGCTCGTTGTTCTCGCTGCTTGACTACACACCGCTACAGTTCATATCTGTCAACCTTCTGCAAGCACTCGTCTTGGTCGGACTCGGTGCCCTCGCCGCGCTCGGCTGTGCACTGCGAATGCCCGCGCTCCTGTTAGCGGCCGGCGCGATCCTCATCGTCGTCGGGCTGGTTCGCCTCGTCACCTACGCTGCGACTATCGGCATCATCTCCGGTTCTGTCAACGCCGCCGCCCTAATGACCGGACTCGGCACTGCTCTCACCGCCATTTGGATCACCTCATGGCCGATGCCCAAACGTGGTTGAAGACACCACGGTTGATTGGCAGGTCCAACAGGCCCATCGTCACGACCACCAGCGCACTCCGCACCTGAAACGGTGCGAGCCACGCATCCCCCCTCGAAAGCCCTTTGCGTTGAGTGGGCAGGCCCCGAACAACCCTCTACAGGGTTGCCACGCGATGCAGCATCAGTACGATCAGAAGCCACAAGCGATGGCCTCCCCGCTGTCCCGCAAGCCGACGGGCTTGCGGGACAGCGTTCGGAGGCGTCGGGGCCGGGCGTAGCCTGCCAAGCATGAAACGGGACGTGGACGAGGACCTGAAGGGCGCGGAATTCCGCGAGTGCAACCTGAAGAACACCCGTCTGATCGGCGTGGTTATGCAGGGCGCCGTGATCGACGGGCTGGTGACCAACCTCGTTGTGAACGGCGTCGAAGTCATGGAGAACGTCGAGGCCGAGCTCGACCGTCCTCACCCGGTCCGCCGACTCATCAGATCGGACGACCTGGCCGACGTTCGCCGAGGGTGGCGGCAGCTGCGCACCGGCTGGGCGGCGACCGTGGCGCGCATGCGGCAGTCGCCGGGCATCGAGCACGAGCGTGTGAACGACGAGTGGTCGGCTGTGCAAACGCTGCGCCACCTGGTCTTCGTCCACGACTCGTGGTTTCGGCGCTGCTGTCTCGGGTCGACCGACCGATTCACTCCGATGGGGCTCGGCATCGACTCTGTGCCCGGCCGCGAGGAGTAGGGTCTCGACCCATCGGCGAACCCGACGCTCGACGAGGTGCTGGCGAGCCCAGAGCTCATTGTCGGGCAGGCAGTGTCGGGCAGTCACCGTCGGGCCAGAATAGGTGGTACGTGGTTAGAGACGAGGGGGGCGATGAGATCGACAGGGTTCAAGGCGACCTCGGTTCTTGCTAGCGCGGGCGGACTCCTCACCAATAGCGGAGTCGACGACGCGGTCGACGTGCTGCTTATGATTGTGGCGGCCTCGGCGTCGGGCTCGAACGTTCACCCCGAGGTAGTCAACGCCGCCCGGCCCCCTCTCGCGCGTGAGGATCGGGCAATCGAGGCCGAGATCGGTCGGCCTGCCCATCGTGTGGCAGCGACATGAACACCGTGACCCTGATCGGCGACATGTCTGCCCTGCTGCATGGGGCTCGGCGATGACGGCCGTCGTGGTGATCGCCAAGGAGTGCCTGCCCGGTCGGGTGAAGACCAGGCTGCACCCGCCGCTCAGCCTCGAGCAGGCGGCGCTGCTCGCGGCGGCAAGCCTCGACGACACGCTCGCGGCCGTTGGGGCTCTCCCGGCGACGCGTCGCATCCTCGCCTTCGACGGTGTCACGCCGCCGGTCGCCGCCGACGCCTTCGAGATCCTGCCCCAGACGTCCGGCCGTCTCGACGCACGCCTCGCGGCCATCTTCGACTCCCTCGACGAACCCACCCTCCTCATCGGCATGGACACACCCCAGGTCACCACGGCGCTGCTCGAGCCAGTCTTCACCGACTGGGACGACACCACGGATGCCTGGTTCGGCCCAGCGAACGACGGCGGCTTCTGGGCGCTCGCGCTCGGCGACCCGCGCGGCCTGCTGTCGCGTCGCGTGCAGTCGAGCGGCGTGCTGTCGCGTGGCGACCTGATCCGCGGCATCCCGATGTCCCAGGACGACACCGGCGCCCGGCAGCTCGCCCGCCTGCACGAGGCCGGGCTCCGGGTGCGGCGGCTCCCACACCTCACCGACGTCGACACGGTCGCCGATGCCGACCGGGTGGCGGCCCTCGCCCCCGGGGGCCGGTTCGCGGCGAGCCTCGCCACGATGCGGCCCGCGGTGCCAGGCAGGCCCGACGCGGGGCTGACACCGAGCGGGTAGGAGCTGTCGCCGGGCCAGTGATGCATCCGACCTCGCTAGTGTCCTGCGCCGTTAGCGTTAGTTCGTTGTAGAAGTCTGCTGAGGGATTCGAGGATCTGTTCGGCGGGCTTGGTCCAGATGAATGACTTCGGGTTCTCGTTCCAACCCTTGACCCATTTGCGGATGTCGGATTCGAGGGCTTGAAGGTTTTGCCGAGGCGTCCCGGACACACGCGGGCCCGGTGGTTGAACGTTGTCTGGCGGCATCACATGGCTGCGGTTCAGCTATTCAGCTGACTCGAGCCATGTGTCTACGGCGTCTCGTGCGGCGGCGGGCCGTTCATGGAACAGGAAGTGGCCGGCGCCCTCGATGATGGTGAATGTGGCTGCAGGCATTGAGGCGGCTGTTTCTTCGGCGGCGGCGAGGGGAATGAGGCGATCTGCAGCCCCGTGGATGATCGCCGTGGGACACGTTATCGACGGCAGTATCGAGCGGAGGTCAGAGCGCTGAACGACAGCACACTGTTGGCGCAGGAAGGCGCCTGGGCCAACTGGCGCTGTCATGGCCCGCCATGTGGCCAGCAGTGCCTGGTCAGACTCGTTGTTGGCTGCGACGACGCCGGGGAAGGCGGCGTCGACGAGGGCGTCGAAATGCCCGTCCTCGACGAGTGCGGATTGGTTGGACCGCGCCTTGACCTGCTCTGTGGTGTCGGCTCGGGCGGACGTGCTCACGAGGGCGAGGGCGGTGACTCGGTCGGGTGCTTGCCGGACGACTTCCAAGGCGACGTACCCTCCCATGCTGGTACCAAGAATGGCGAATTCTCCGGCGTTCTCGCGGAGAATCCGTTCAGCCATTGCCGCGATCGTGTCGTCATGGCGGGTATCGGCAATGGTGACCTGACCGTGGGACCAGACAGTGTCGATCACCGGCGCGTAAGCGAGGGGGGAGCAGAGCAGCGGCGGAACCAGGACGATCTTCATGAATCCATTCTCACCCGACCCACCGACAGTCAAGTCGAACGCCACCTCGTAACGTCCAGTTGGATGAGGCAAGCGTGAGTTCATTTGGCTTGTTCTGCCTGGATGGTTGAGGTTGGTGCGTCGATCCAGGCCGCGGCTGGGGAGGCGAGGAACTTTGGCTCGCCTCTGGTGCTGAAACGCTCGCGGTTCCCCTTACGGGTCAGTGCTGTCCTCTCGCAAACATTGCGCTCCGAATTTTTCCTGGCACTTTCTATCGGCTCAGCTACGCAGCAGTTATCAGGAACGCTTCTCGACAAATAATTCGAACTCGACTCAATTACGGCGACAACACCTCACTGGGCGACGATGTCGTTCTCCGCGGCGCAGACGAACCAACCGACACGTCAGCAGAGGGTGGCCAGAAATTCCTCAATGGACCTCGCGGCGCACAGAACTGGGAATTCGTTCAACTGCACCGCTACACCTGGGATCCCTTGTATCCGCCCAGTGAATCCATCGCCCTGGGTCAGGCCATGGGACTGCCCCCGGTTTGGTTGACTCCTGACCTGTGGAGATTCGTCTTCGCTGGAAAGATGTCATCATGCCCAAGCCCTACCCACCCGAGTTCCGCCGCGATGTTGTCGCGGTAGCCCGGAAGCACGAAGCCCCGCTGAATCAGATCGCGAAGGACTTCGGGATCTCGGAGTCCTGCCTGGCGAACTGGCTGAAGAAAGCCGACGTCCAAGAAGGCGTCAAGCCCGGCGTGACCGAGAAGGAATCCACCGAGCTCCGGGATGCCAAGAAGCGCATCCGGCTGCTCGAGCAGGAAGCCGAGGTCATGCGGCGGGCCGTCGCGTATCTCTCCCGGGACGTCAACCCAAAATGATCTACCCGCTGGTCCGTGAATTGGCCGTCGACGGTGTCCCCGTCACGGTGACCTGCCGGGTGTTGCGCTTCTCTAAACAAGCGTTCTACCAGTGGAAGCGCAACCCAGTCTCCCAGCGCGACTGGGACGACGCCCACCTCACCAACGCTGCCTGGGACGCTCACCGGGACGACCCTGCGTTCGGCTACCGATTCATCGCCGACGAGCTCCACCAGTCGGGCCTCACGGCCGGCGAGAACCGGGTCTGGCGGCTGTGCTCGCAGCAGCGACTCTGGTCCGTGTTCGCGAAGAAACGCGGCCTCACGCGCAAGGCTGGCCCTCCCGTCCACGACGACCTCGTCAAACGGAAATTCACCGCGACACGCCCGAACCAGCTCTGGCTGACCGACATCACCGAACACCGCACCGACGAGGGCAAGATCTACCTCTGCGCGATCAAAGACGTCTACTCGAACAAGATCGTCGGCTACTCCATCGACTCCAGGATGAAGGCGTCCCTGGCCGTCGCGGCCGCCCGGAACGCGATCAGTCAGCGCACCATCAACGGCACGATCCTGCACTCGGACCGCGGCTCTCAATTCCGCTCCAACGCGTTCCTGCGCGTGCTGAAGAACAACGGCATCACCGGATCGATGGGCCGCGTCGGCGCCTGCGGCGACAACGCCGCGATGGAGTCCTTTTTCGCCCTGCCGCAGAAGAACGTTCTTGACCGGCAGCGGTGGTCAACCCGAGAGGAACTGCGCCTCGCGATGGTGATTTGGATCGAACGGACATACCACCGCAAGCGCCGGCAACGCCGCCTCGGCAAGCTCACCCCGATCGAGTTTGACACAATATACGTGGCCTCAAGGCCGCCTGAAACCACTAACCCTTTGAGTCAACTGAACTCGGGGCAGTCCCGTGCGGAGGACGAGTTGGTGCTTCTCCTCAACGGCCGTGCCAACGGCACCCCCTACAACTGCAAACCGTGAGGACCATCATGAGAAAACGCATTCGTTTCTGCTTGGCTGGCCTCGCCGTTATCGGCCTGGCAGCACTGGTCGTCGCCAATCTTCCCGGCCACGCGGAAGCGGCCGTGAATTTCAGCGATCCCAGCGTTGGCTTCCGTGACCAAGCCAGCGGCGCATACCTGCGCATCGACCTGGACTCCACAGCTGCTGGAGTGGGCCAGTTCTACTTCAGCGCACCGGGCGTGGGACTCGTCGTCCCCGCGAAGACGGCGACCCTGGACCCACACAGCGCCCACGACGAACAGTTCCGCTACGACGGTGCCGGCACCCAGTATGCCTCGGCTGTGCTGACCAGCGACATCGCCCAACCCGTCCCGAGCGGGGCATCGGGCACGGCAACCATCAAAGTCATCGGTCATGACGA
>NZ_JASJVI010000109.1:0-9716 GCF_035019865.1 Cryobacterium sp. 10I5 | reverse complement strand
GCAGGGCGCCTCGGGGCGGGTCTTCCGGTGGGGCGGATGCCGCGGGCGACGTGACCCCGGTCACTCCGGCACCCGAAGGCCCGGTTTCGTGCACGAGCGTGCCGGCGAGCCAGGTGGAGTGCACCCGGCCCCGGAGTGTCGCGCCGTCGAACGCGCTCACCGGGTTCTTGTGCTGCAGGGCACTGACGTCGACGGTGAACGACTCCTCCGGCGCGAAGGAGACGAGGTCGGCATCCGCCCCCTGCCGGATCGTCCCCTTGCCGGGCAGGCCCGCGAAGCGTGCCGTCGCGGCGGACATCCAGCCGAGCACGCGCTCGAGGCCGATCCCGGAGGCGCGGGCGGCCGTCCAGACCGCGGGCAGGCTCAGTTCGAGGCCGGAGATGCCGCCCCAGGCGAGGCCGAAGTCGCCGCCGTGGCCGAGCTTGAGCTCGGCGGTCGCGGGCGAGTGGTCTGAAGCGACGAGGTCGATCGTGCCGTCGAGGAGGGCTTCCCAGAGCAGCTCTTGATTGGCCGCGTCCCGGATCGGCGGGCAGCACTTGAAGGCGGTCGCCCCGTCGGGGATCTGCTCCGCGGCGAAGGACAGGTAGTGCGGACAGGTCTCGACCGTGATCGGGAGTCCCTCGGCCCGTGCCGCCCGCAGTCGCGGCAGTGCGGCGGCCGCCGAGAGGTGCAGGATGTGCGCGCGCACGCCGGTACGGCGCACGGCGTCGATCACCCGGTCGATCGCGCTCGCTTCGGCCTGCGGTGGGCGGCTCGCGAGAAAGCCGGCGTATGAGCGCCCGTGGGCGGGCGGGGCCGCGTCGAGCTCGGCGGGGTCCTCGGCGTGCACGAGCAGCAGGCCGCCGAACGCGGCGATCTCGGCGCCGGCCGCCAGGAGCTCCGCTGAGGAGAGGGCTGGGAACTCATCGACGCCGGAGGGGGAGAGGAAGGCCTTGAACCCGAACACGCCGGCCGCGTGCAGTTCGTGCAGTGTGCCGAGGTTGCCGGGGACCGCCCCGCCCCAGAAACCGACGTTCACGCTCGACTGCGGCCCGGCGGCCGCACGCTTCAGCTCGAGGCCGCGCACCGTCGTCGTCGGCGGGATGCTGTTGAGCGGCATGTCGATCACGGTGGTGACCCCGCCGAACATCGCGGCGCGGGTGGCGCTCGCGAAGCCCTCCCAGTCCGTGCGGCCGGGCTCGTTGACGTGCACGTGGGTGTCGACGAGGCCGGGCAGAAGAACCAGGCCCTTCGGCAAACGGATGTCCGTGGCCCCGCCGTCGTGCAGGCCGGACTCTGCGATCGGTCGCGTCTCGACGGGTTCGTCGACCGGCAGGATCGCGGTGACGATCCCGCCCGTGATCGTCACCGCCCCCGGCGCGAATCCGGCAGGGGTGAGCACGGCTTCCGCCCGGATCACCCGGTCGACTCGTTCGCGCATCGGTCCTCCTGCCTGCTGGAATCCACGGCCGTGAGGCCGACCAGATGGTCTAGCAAACACCCTAATCAGGGCCTCGGGACGCCAATCGGGACTCTCGAAACGCGATCGTCACATGCCGGTCGGTTGCCCGTAATACGACCCCCGCGGGCGCCCCCGCGCCCGGCCGTTCCGGGACCGGGGTCGACGAATACCCCGGCCCCGGCCCGGTCTCCGACTAGGCCGGGTTCGCCGCGAGGTAGTCGTCGATCTCGGAGAGGTATCCCTGCCGGTCGGCGTCGGACAGCCAGCTCGCCTCGAAGGAATTGCGGGCCAGCTGGACGAGCTCGTCCCTGCCGACGCCGGCCTGCCGGGCGAACGCCGTGTAGGTGTCTGCGACGTAGGCGCCGAAGTAGGCCGGGTCGTCGGAGTTGAGGGTGACGAGCACGCCGAGGCCGAGCAGCTCGACGATCTCCCGCGCCTTCATGTCCGCCGTGACGAAGCTGTTCGAGACCGGGCAGCAGGTCAGGCCGATCCGGCGCTCCCGAACGAGGGCGACGAGTGCCGGGTCTTCGAGGATGTTCGTGCCGTGGTCGATCCGGTCGACCCTGACCTCCCCGAGCACCTGGCGGATGTTCTCGATGCTGCCGACCTGGTCGATGTCGCAGTGCATCGTGAGCCTGAGGCCGGCCTCGCGGGCGAGCCGGAACACCTCGGCGAACTTCGCCGGGGGATTGCCGCGCTCGTCGGAGTCGAGCCCGACCCCGACGATCAGGTCGCGGTAGGGCAGCGCGGCCGACAGGGTCTCGTGGGCGCTCTCAGCGGATGCATCACGGAGGAAACAGAGGATCAGCTCGGCCGAGAGGCCGTAACCGGCGGCATCCGCTGCAGAACGGTGCAGCCCCGTGATCACGGTTTCGAAGGGCACACCGCGGGACGTGTGCGCCTGCGGGTCGAAGAACGCCTCGACGTGGCGCACCCCGTCGGCGGCGGCACGGCGGAAGTACGAGGTGGCGAGGTCGTAGAAGTCCTGCTCGGTGATCAGCACGTTCATTGCGGGGTAGTACACCGCGAGGAAACTCGCGAGGGAGTCGAAGGCGTAACTCGCGCGCACCTCCTCGACCGTCGACTGGCCGATATCGATCCCGTTGCGGGTGGCGAGGGCGAGTTTGAGGTCGGGTTCGAGGGTGCCTTCGAGGTGCACATGCAGCTCTGCTTTGGGCAATCCGGACACAAACGCGGCAGTAGGCTCAGTAACGGACGGCATCGGGGCTCCTTTTCGGGCGGACGCCGTGACCGTATCACGCGGCAGATGCACTTTTCCTCCCGCGACGGGCACCCAGAATGCTGCAACACGACGGAAACACTGTCGAGGTCGCAGCGTCATCTGCGGGGTCTAAATTCAGGGAACCCGCACGTATGCCGCACGGTATCACAGCAGCCGTTTTCCCTGACGGCACCCCCAACGGCACCCCACGAGCACCATCGAGAGGAACAGCTTCATGACCCGGACCCAAGGTTTAACAGCACACCGTTCACCGGCAGGGCGTCCCGCCCGTCGTATCCTGCAGGGCGTCGCCGCCGCTGCGGCCGTGACCATCGCGTTGACTTCCTGCGCGACGAGCTCAACGCCCGCCTCCTCGGCCTCCGCCGGCCCGGCATCCTTCGGCACCGCGAGCATCCAGCTGTCCTGGATCAAGAACACCGAGTTCATGGGCGAGTTCCTCGCCGACTCCAACGGCGACTTCACCAAGGCCGGCTTCGATTCCGTCGACCTCATCGCCGGCCCGGCATCCGCTGAAGCGGGCGTCATCTCCGGCACCGTCGACCTCGGCATCGGAAACGCGATCTCGACCGGAACCGTCATCGCGAACGAGGGCGCCCCGATCAAGATCATCGGCGCCACGTACCAGAAGAACCCGTTCTCCATCCTCTCCCTCGCGAAGGTGGGCAACATCAAGACGCTCGCCGACCTCAAGGGCAAGAAGATCGGCGTGCAGGCGAGCAACCAGAGCCTGTGGGACGCATTCCTCAAGGTCAACAACATCGACCCGACCTCGCTGACCACCGTCCCGGTCGAGTACGACCCGACCCCGCTCTTCAACGGCGAGGTCGACGGCTGGTTCTCCTACCTCACCAACGAGGGCATCGACGCCGACCTCAAGGGCCTCGGCCCGGTCAACCTGCCGCTCGCCGACAACGGTCTCCCGTTCGTCGCGGAGACCTTCACGGCCTCCGACAAGGAGATCTCGGGTGACCGCGCGAAGCTCAAGGGCCTCCTGATCGCCGAGATCAAGAGCTGGGCCGCCGCCATCAAGGACCCCGCCGCCGCCGCCAAGCTCACGATCGACAAGTACGGCGCAGACCTCGGCCTCACCATCGCGAAGGAGACCAAGCAGGCCACGATCCAGTCGACCGACCTCATCGTCAGCGACGACACCGCCAAGAACGGCCTGTTCACCATCAGCGATAAGCTGCAGTCGGAGAGCATCAAGACGCTCGCTGCCGCCGGTGTCACCATCACGGCCGACAAGCTTTTCGACATGAGCCTGCTGTCCGAGGTCTACGCGGAGAACCCCGACCTGGTCAACTACGCCAAGTAGGTCTTTCCCCCACCAGGTCACAACGCATCACCCGCAGTACGCATCACCAGTAGTACGCAGCACCCGCAGTACGCAGGCACATCGAAACGCGGCCGCCCCGAAAGCGGCCGACGACGCCCAGTAAAG
Organism: Cryobacterium sp. 10I5; assembly: GCF_035019865.1. Taxonomy (NCBI): domain Bacteria; kingdom Bacillati; phylum Actinomycetota; class Actinomycetes; order Micrococcales; family Microbacteriaceae; genus Cryobacterium; species Cryobacterium sp. 10I5. The sequence continues at coordinate 5,591 of NZ_JASJVI010000109.1, read as the reverse complement.
GAATACACCCTGTGAGTACGACCGATGCCGGTGTCCAGAGCAACGCTCTGGGCACCGGTCTCCACATTTCCGGGCTCCACAAGGTCTTCACCGTGGGCCGGAAAGAAGTCTCCGCGCTCGAAGACGCCACCCTGCACACCGACAAGGGCAGCTTCCTGTCCCTGCTCGGCCCGTCCGGCTGCGGCAAGTCCACGATCCTGCGGATCCTCGCCGGCCTCGAAGAGGCCACGAGCGGCACCGAGATGGTCGACGGCAAGAGCCCGGCCGAACTCCGCAGCGGCCACGAGCTCGGCATCGCGTTCCAGGACGCGGCCCTGCTCCCGTGGCGCAGTGTGCGCGGCAACATCAAGCTCCCGTTCGAGGTCGCGCGGATGCCCGTCGACGAGGACTATGTCTCCGAACTGATCAAGCTGGTCGGCCTCACCGCCTTCGAGCACGCTAAGCCGGCCCAGCTCTCCGGCGGGATGCGGCAGCGCGTCTCGATCGCCCGGTCCCTCGTGCTCAAGCCCTCGGTGCTGCTGCTCGACGAGCCCTTCGGCGCCCTCGATGACATGACCCGCCAGCGCCTCAACATCGAACTCCTCAGGATCTGGACCGAGAAGCCCGCGACCACGATGATGGTCACGCACGGCATCTCGGAGGCGATCTTCCTCTCCGACCAGGTCGCGGTGATGAGCCCCCGCCCCGGCCGCATCAAGGAGGTCATCGACATCGACCTGCCCCGCCCGCGGCATCCGGACATGATGCGCTCCCACGAATTCCACGCCCTGCACGACCGCGCCTCCGAACTGCTCTTCAGCCCCGACGCCCTCTCCGTGGCGGAGACGGACTGATGCGCGGCTTCGCCACGTTCCGCACGCTACCGGCCTGGGCGACCGGGCTGATCGGCGTCGCCGCCGTCATCGTGCTGTGGTGGCTCGGTGCGACCACGATCTTCCGCGGCATCGGGACAGTGCCGGGCGGGGCGATCCCGACGCCGGGCGCCGTCGTCGCCCAGCTGATCTCCGACGGGTGGGCGTTCTACCTGTCCCACGTGTCGATCACCGTCGGCGAGGCATCCGTCGGGTTCCTCTGGGGCAACGCGGCCGCGCTCGTGCTCGCCGGCCTCGTGCTCGTCGTTCCGCGGATCGAGAAGGTCGCCCTGCAGATCGCGGTCATCACCTACTGCATTCCGATCGTCGCGATCGGCCCGATCGCCTACATCGTGATCGGCGCCCCGCGCGGCGGTGAACTCTCCGGCACCGCGATCTTCCTCGCGGCGATGTCGGTGTTCTTCACGACCGTCGTCGGTTCCCTCGTCGGTCTCAAGGCCGCGACCCCCGCGAGCCTCGACCTCGTCAGCGTCTACGGCGGCGGACGCTTCATGCAGCTGCGCAAGGTGCGGCTGATGGCCGGGCTGCCGAGCGTGCTCTCCGCACTGCAGATCGCGGCCCCCGCCGCTCTGCTCGGCGCGATCCTCGGCGAATACCTCGGCGGCGTCGACCGCGGCCTCGGCATCGCGATGCTCGCTGCCGGATCCGCGGCGAACGTGGACCGGGTCTGGGGGCTCGCGCTCGTCGCCGGCCTCCTCGCCGGGCTCGGCTACGGCCTCTTCGGGCTGATCAGCAGGCTCGCGACACCATGGCTGACGGGACGGAGCTCCTGATGGCCCTCGAAACCATGTCGGCGGCCCGTCCGCCGAGCACCGCGAAGGTCGTCCGCGGCCTGGGCGCCGTGGTCGGGCGCTCCGCCCTCACCGGGCTGATCACCCTCGTCATTGTGCTCGTCGCCTGGCAGGGCCTGATCCTGCTGCTCGGGGTGTCGCCGTTCATCGCGAAGGGACCCCTCGACGTCTGGAACTGGCTGTTCACCGTTCCGAACGCAGCCGTCAATCGCACGACGATCCTGACCAACCTCACGGTCACCCTCGGGGATGCCTTCCTCGGCTTCGTCGCCGGCCTCGTCGTCGCCCTCGTGCTCGCGATCGCGTTCACGCTGTCGCGCGGCATCGAGAGCGCGCTGATGCCGATCGCCCTGCTGCTGCGGTCAGTGCCCCTCGTAGCGCTCGTGCCGGTGATCAGCCTGATCACCGGGCGCGGGCCGAGCCTCGTCGTCGTGATGGGTGCGATCGTGGTGCTGTTCCCGGCGCTCGTGAACATCGCGTTCGGGTTGCGGTCCTCGTCGCCGCAGATCAACGACGTCATCGCCGTCTACGGCGGCAACGCCTTCACGGCGCTGCGCAAGGTGGCGCTGCCGAGCTCGCTGCCGTCGTTCTTCGCCGCCGTCAAGATCTCGATCCCCGGCGCGATCACCGGTGCGCTCCTGGCCGAGTGGCTCTCGACCGGGCAGGGACTCGGCCACGGCATCGTGATCGCGGTCGCCCAGGTCAAGAACTACGAGGTGTGGGCATCCGTCGTGGCGATCACGCTCGTGTCCATCGTCTTGTACGGGGTCGCCCAGCTGGTGGAGAACCTCGTCCTGCGCCGGATGGGCATGGAGAGCCGCACCGGGGCCTAGTCACGCTCGAGCGGTTGGGTGGGCCGTGCGGTTCGAACGCCCCGCGAGCCTCCTCACGCTCGCACTCCTGAGTTGCGCGCCACTTCCGCCGCTCCGCGCGATGCGTGCCTGGCGCGGAGCGGCGCAAGTGGTGCGCACCACAACCCGGGGCCGCAATCAACCCGCGCGCGCGACGGGACCGCGCCCGTAGTGGGCGCACCGGCTCGGGGCTACTGTTCCTGGCATGGAGACGTCACAGAACCGCAAGCCGATGGGCAGTCTCAAGACCCCGGCCCCGGTGCTCAAGGCACTGGCCGCCCAGCTCGGGCATCCGAGCGGCTGGCGCGGCCGACTGGTCGGGCGGATGCTCAACCGACGCAACCGGGGAATCATCCGCGCCGCCGTGAACGCGCTCGAAGCCGCACCGGATGCCCGGCTGGCCGACATCGGGTTCGGGGGCGGTGTCGGGATCGAGCTGCTGCTCGACACGGTCGGACCGGACGGGCACGTCGACGGAGTCGACCAGTCGGAGACCATGGTGGATGGCGCGCATCGGAGGTTCCGCGACGACCTCACCGCCGGTCGGCTGTCGCTGTTCGAGGCGTCGATGGAGCGCCTCCCGCAGGCGGACGCGAGCCTGGACGGCGTCATCACCCTCAACACGTTCTACTTCCTGCCCGACCTCGGCCGGGCGGCGGCGGAGTTCGCGCGGGTGCTCCGGCCCGGCGGCCGTCTCGTCGTCGGCGTGTTCGACCCGGCCGCGATGCAGCGGATGCCCGTGGTCGAGCACGGCTTCCGGGTGCGCCCCACCGAGGAGATCACCGCCGCCCTCGAGAGCGCGGGCCTCATCCAGACCCGGCACCTCCGGGTCGGACATGGCCCGGACGCGTACCACCTGTTGCTCGCCTCGCCCGCACTCCCGCCCGCGTAGCGAGGGGTACCTTTCCGGTCGAGAGGTGCCGGCGCAACGGGCGCTCTTGACCGGAACGGTGACCCTCAGGGGTGCATCAGGCGCCAGATGCGGTCTCGGGACATCGGCAGTTCGTACGGGCGGATGCCGATCGCGTCGCGGACCGCGTTCGAGAGCGCAGGGGCGACCGGGTTGTACGGCGACTCGCTCATCGACTTCGCTCCGTACGGGCCGAGGTCGTCGCTCGTCTCGGCGAAATACACCTCGGTGACGGGCAGGTCCGCGAGAAGGGGCACATGGTAGTTGCGCATCACACTCGTCGTCACGGTGCCCTCGCCGTCGAGGAGGACCTCTTCGTAGAGCGCGGTTCCGATCGCCTGGGCCACGCCCCCCTCGATCTGGCCGCGGCACTGCGCCGGGTTCATCACGACACCGGCATCCGCCGCATGGATCGACTGCAGGATGCGGACCTCGCCGGTCACGGTGCTCACGGCGACCCGGAAGGCCTGCACATTGAAGGCGACCGAGCGCACAGCGCCGTCCTCAGAGCTCGTGCCGCGGAGAACCGTGTCGGCCGGCGCAGCGTTGGTCGCGCCGCTCGCGTGCGGGCCGGTCGCTGCGCGCGCGGCGAGCTCGGTCAGGAGGACGAGGGTGCTGCCGCAGCGGAGACCATCGGCCTCGAGGAGCCAGGCGTCCGCGGGGGTGCCGGGGCGGGCATCCGTCGCCGCCTGCCGAAGCAGCGCGGCGAGTGCGGTCGCCGCACCGAGCACGGCCTTGCCGGCAACGACGACGCCGGCGGAGCCGAAGGCGCCGGTGTCGTAGCCGATCGTGTCGGTGTCGGACTGGAGGATGTCGATGCGGTCGGGGCTCGTACCGAGGGCGGTCGCGGCGAGCTGGGTGTGCACGGTCGTGGTGCCGTTGCCGAACTCGGCGGTGCCGACGCGCACGGCGTAGCGGCCGTCGTCAGACAGGGTGACGGATGCCTGCGCAAAGTGCCCGCGCGGGGGGATCGTTGCGATCATCGCGGTCGCCATGCCCTCGCCGACCCGCCATTCGGGTCCATCGGGCACGGGCGTGCCGTTACCGCGGGCGAGGGCCGCTTCGGCGAGGTCGAGGCACTGGTCGAGGCCGTAGCTGCCGAAGATGAGGTCTTCGCCCTCGACGTGGGTGACCACGAGGGGGTCTCCCGGCCGCACCGAGTTCAGCCGGCGCAGGTCGAAGGCGCTCACCCCGAGGTCGCGGGCGAGATCGTCGAGCGCTGATTCGACACCGAAGATGACCTGGCCGAGGCCGTAGCCGCGGAAGGCGCCGGACGGGAGGTTGTTCGTGTAGACGCTGCGGGCATCCACTCGCTTGTTGGGCACGGAGTAGAGGCTCACTGACTCGGAGCTGCCGTGGTACATCACGCCGGGGCCGTGGTTGCCGTAGGCCCCGGTGTCGCTGAGCACGTCGAGAGCGAGCGCGGTGAGGCGACCGTCGTCGGTCGCGCCGAGGGTGACGCCGACCCGCATCGGATGCCGGGTGGGCGCGACCCGGAACTCGTCGGCGCGGCTGAACTCGTACTGCACCGGGCGGCCCGTCGCGAGGACCGCGAGGGTGACGAGGTCCTCGGTGAGGATCTCCTGCTTGCCGCCGAACCCGCCGCCGACGCGCGCGGTGAAGACCCGGACCGCGGCCGGGTCGAGGTCGAAGACGCGGCAGATCTCGCGCTGCACGAGGAACGGCACCTGGGAGCTCGTCCGCAGCACGAGCCGCTGCTCGGGGGTGCCGGCGTGCTCGAGCCAGCCGATCGTGCCGTGGGTCTCGAGGTGGGTGTGAGCGACCCGCTGGGTCTGCCACGTGCCCTCGACCAGGTGGGTCGCCTGGGCGAGACCGGCCTCGAGGTCGCCGTACTCGCCGTGCAGCTCGGCCACGAGGTTGCGGGCGGGATCGGCGACGCGGCTCGCCACGGCATCCTTCTCGCCGTGCACGAGCGGGGCGCCGGGCTCGGCGGCGAGGGCCGGGTCGAAGACGGCGGGAAGGAGGTCGTACTCGACCTCGACGAGGCGACAGGCGGCCTCGGCGATCGCGACGGTGTCGGCGACGACGGCAGCGACCCGCTGGCCGCGGAATCGGAGCACCCGGTCGAAGACGAGGGTGTCGTCGGGGTCGTCGGTGCGGTCCTCGTGCCGGGCCGTGGAGAAGAGGGTCGCGGGGGAGTCGGCGT